>JAYENH010000360.1:0-13420 GCA_034721995.1 Bacteroidota bacterium | reverse complement strand
GATTTTTCATCCTTCTTAATTTCAGTATCAGCGGATTTTTCAGCAATTTTTTCAGTATTTACTGCTTTAATGACCGGTTGTTCTTCTTTTATAGTTTCTGCTTTTTTAGCTTTAACAGATTCCTGAGCTGTAACTATTTTTTCTTTTTCTTCTGAAAGTTTCTCATCAACTATTTCTTTTTCTTGTTTTTTGGGGCTTTTTTCTTTTTCTATTATTTTCTTTTCTGCCTTTTTTTCTTTTTCTGCTTTTTCCGAAGGAGTCTTTTTAGCTTTTTTTGTTTCCTTAACAATTTCTTTTTGTGTTTCGGCTATTGGTTCTGATTTTACTTTTTTGTCAGGTTTTTCTGAAACAGTATTGACTACCTCGTTTGAATCATCAATTTTAACTTCTTCAGGCTTTCTTTTTTCTTCAACAACAATTTCCTCTGCTTTTTCAGTTATGCTTTCCTTTTCAACAGAAGTTTCTTTTTTCTTGCTTTCTTTTTCTACAATTGTTTCACCGGTATCTTCGGTTTTGCTTTCTTCCTCAATAACAGTTTCTTTAATTGTAACTTCATCTTCTGACAGGTTTTCTTCTTCAATATCCTCATCAGCACTTTGCTTATCGCGAGCAATTGTTTCTTTTCTCATGCGAATACTGTGCATGAGTTTTTCAGATTCCTTTTTGATTTCGCTATCAGAACTGTATTCTTTAACCAGAAGATCAAAATAATCGGCAGGTACTTTGCTGTTGGGATTAGCGTCAATATCAAGTCCTTTCTTATGCAGAAATTCGACAATAGTTGCAATGCCCACGTTAAGATCGCGAGCTATCCTGTTTAGTCTTATCCCTTTACCGCCTTTTGCCATATTTATTTTATGTTCTGAGCTTCCATTTATCTTTTTAGGTATAATACCTTCAAATGAAATCTCTTTTTTTCTATCTTCAAATAAGTTGCGAAATATTTGTTTCCTTATCCGTTTTATGGATATGGAAATTAGTTTCCCAACTGGCTTACCTTGTATTCTCACAATAAAAATTCAAAAGTGAGGAAAAATGCTGTAAATAAAAAATTATTCAAATTCAGACTTGAAAATTTTGATTACTTCTTTAATTGATTCTTCTTCTAAATCTGTTCTTTTCACTAAATCTGCGACCGATAATTCAAGAACACTTTTAGCTGTATCGCAACCAATTGCTTTTAGTTCATCAATAATCCAACTTTCAATTTCGTCAGCAAATTCTTCAATATCTACGTCCTCTGCATCTTCATTCTCTACGTCCCTATATACATCTATTTCGTAACCTGTTAGCTGGCCTGCCAATTTTATATTTAAGCCACCTTTCCCAATAGCAAGTGATACTTGATCGGGCTTTAAATAAACATCTGCTTTCTTAGTTTCTTCGGATACTTCAATGGAGCTTATTTTTGCCGGATTTAGCGAACGTGTGATATATAGCTGGGTGTTTTCAGTATAATTTATCACATCAATATTTTCGTTTTTCAATTCGCGGACAATGCCGTGTATTCGCGAACCTTTCATTCCCACACAGGCTCCAACGGGATCGATGCGTTCGTCGTAAGATTCAACTGCAACTTTGGCTCTTTCGCCTGGCATTCTTACTATTTTCTTAATAGTTATAAGTCCATCGAAAATTTCAGGCACATCATTTTCGAAAAGCCGCTCAAGGAAAACCGGTGATGTACGCGATAGAATAATAAAAGGACTGTTGTTTCTCATTTCAACTTTTGTAACCACAGCCCGTAAAGTATCGCCTTTACGAAAATAATCGCTCGGGATTTGCTCTGTTTTTGGCAATATTAATTCGTTCCCTTCATCATCAATAACAAGTATTTCGCGTTTCCAAACCTGATATACTTCACCGGTAATGATTTCTCCAACACGGTCGCTGTATTTTACATATACATTGTCCTTTTCCAATTCGAGAATGCGGGATGTAAGATTTTGTCGCAATGATAAAATAGCACGACGGCCAAAATCAGCTAATTTTACTTCATCAGTAAAATCTTCTCCTATTTCGTAATCATCGTCTACTTTTAATGCATTCGACAATGAAATTTGAAAATTTTCGTCTTCTAATTCATCGTCGGCAACAACTTCGCGGTTACGCCAAATTTCAAAGTCGCCCTTATCTATATTTATTATGATGTCAAAATTCTCGTCGGTTTCATATTTTTTCAACAATAAACTTCTGAATACATCTTCCAGTACACGCATCATTGTTGCTCTGTCGATGTTTTTCAGCTCTTTAAACTCCGAAAAAGTATCAATTAAATTAAGATTTTCCATTGTTTCAACTTTTGCCTTTACTTAAAAGAAATTTCAACTTTTGTTCCCTTTATATTTTCAAACAGGAACGAAATTTTCTCTATAATTAGCTGTTTTTTCTTTTTTCCTTCAACTTTTATTTTACTCTCGAATTCAATTTCAATGCCCTGATCATCAACAGAAATTAGTTTTCCTTTCGATTTATTACCCTCAAGTGTTGTAACTTCTACATTGCGGCCAATGTTTTTTTTGTACTGCTGTGGCACGCGAAAAGCATGGTCAAGGCCGGCTGATGATACTTCAAGTTCAAAATCTTCGACTTCCCTGTCAAGCGATCCTTCAATTTTTTTGCTTATTTCAATACAGTCGTTAATCGAAACGGATTTCCAGCTATCAACTAGCACTAAAATTTTATTATTTGCCGATATATTGATATCAACAAGGAATAATTCTGTGCTTTCAATTTTCCCAGCTACGATCCCTCTTATTTTATCAATTTCTATCATTCTAATTTGCAACAAAATAGGGGACTTATGTCCCCTATCGTCTCCTCCTTTTCATTCGGGTGCAAACGTACATTTTTTTTTATTATTATGAAACAACTATTGATTGATTTAAAAATTTAAAAATAAAAGCCGGAAAATAGATATTAGAAGCTGGGGAATTAGCTTTTAGTTTTAAAACAGGTATAGTGTAGATACATGGCATGACTTGTATTTATGAAAACAATCACGTTGGCTTATATATCTCAATCTTAAAACATGTAGCTTAAAGCAAGGCCTTGCCCTTGTTGGGCCGAGGAGATTTTAACACCCCACTTATTTCGGTTTACTACCATTTTCCCTATTGCCCAACCAAAAGCCGCAGCAATAAAAACGTCGCTTGTCCAATGCTGGTTGTCGTGGATACGCGACAAGCCTACCATGCCGGCAATGCTGTAAGACAAAATTGGAATAATCGGTTTGTTTTTGTATTGATGGGCAAACACCGAGGCTACAGCAAAAGTAGCAATGGTATGCCCTGACGCAAACGAACGGTAGTTTTTTATTGTTGGTCCTTCCCACAGCCAGTGGTTGGAGTCCTGATATGGCCGATGCCGGCCAAAGCTGATTTTGGTTGCTGCAATAAATAAATTCGAAATTGCCCATGCCCGGGTAGCTTCCATAGCTACCATTTTAGTTTTTTCATTATTTGTAAGCAAACCGGAAAAATATACCGATGCAAGTGTGTACACCGTGTAGTTTTTATAAAGCTTACCAGTGCCCCAAGGCTCGATAAAATTGTCTGAAAACTTATTGCTGAAATTTGTGCGTTGCTCTTGCGACCAATTGTGTATTTTTTTATCAACTGTAAATAAGGTAAACGTACCCAAAGCTATGCCCGAAAAAGTAATCCAATGTTTTGTTTTCCAGTATGCGGGTGCAACGCAAACATTCCGAATGTCGTGTGCGTAAGAGTAAAAGTATTCTTTGCTGATGGAAGCTCTTGTAGAATCAAATGGGGCAAGAAGTTGGGCATTCACAGGGAAATGACCCATTGCAAAGATGCAAATCAAAAGTATGCTTATTTTGGGTATTGCAATTTTTGTCATTGGGTTAAAATTATCAAATTGTGATTAATCAATAATAATTAATCAATCTTTTTTGCTTCTTCCCAAAATTTATCCATTTCGGACAGGCTCATGTTGTGAAGCGATTTCCCCTGCTGTATTGTTTTTTCTTCGAGATAATTAAAACGCTTAATAAATTTCCGGTTGGTGCGCTCCAGGGCATTTTCGGGATTAATGCCATATAGGCGGGCTGCATTGATTAATGAAAAAAACAAATCGCCGAATTCTTGTTCTGTCTTATCGAAATCCTGCTGTTCAATTTCATGTTTTAGCTCTGACATTTCTTCATTCACTTTATCCCACACTTGCGATCGTTCTTCCCAGTCGAAGCCCACACCACGGGCTTTGTCCTGTATCCGGTTTGCTTTTACCAATGCAGGCAAGGATTCGGGGACTCCGCCAAGCACTGTGTTTTTCTCGCCCTTTTTACCGTTTTTTTCTTTTAATTTGAGGGCTTCCCAATTATCGGCAACTTCGCGCTCGTTGGCAACTTTTACATCGCCATATATGTGTGGATGACGAAAAACTAATTTGTCGCACAAGGCATTGGTTACATCAGCAATGTCGAATGAGTTTTTCTCAGTACCGATTTTGGCATAAAATACAATATGCAGCAATATGTCGCCAAGTTCTTTTTTTATTTCCTGAAGATCGTTTTTTAAAATGGCATCTGCCAGTTCGTAAACCTCCTCGATAGTTAAAGTGCGAAGGCTTTCAAGTGTTTGTTTCTTGTCCCAGGGACACTGAGATCTAAGCTCGTCCATGATTGTTAGTAAACGCTCGAAAGCTTTGAGTTTGTCTTGTATGCTGTTCATATTTTTAGAGTTAAAAGGTTCTGGGTTCAAATGCTTTGGGTTCAGGGTTTTGTGTTATGGTTTTGGATAAATATATAAATTGGAAATTTGTAATATTTGTGTATAATTGTTTCATTGAGTATGCCTTATATCAACAACAGCACCGATTCCTAAATCATATTTTCTAAAGCATAAACTTTAAACAAAAACACTAAAGTTTTTAAGCTTTTAAACATTGAGCACCATAAGTCTTGAACCTTATAAACACTTAACCAAAACAACCAAGTTGTCCATAGTTTTTGTTAATTTGCATCGGTAAAATTATAAAATATAATAATAATCAATGTCTGAACGGATAATATATTTTGACAAGATTGACCCTGTTGATATTTACGGTGTTAACAATACTAAATTAGAGAAGTTAAAAAAATATTTTTCTAAACTAAAAATCGTTGCTCGTGGTAATGAGCTAAAAGCTATTGGTGAAGAATCGCAATTAGAAAAATTTGGAAAAAAGATACAATTGCTTATCGATCATTTTCATAATTACAATATTATTACTAACAATGATTTTGAGCGAATAGTTTTAGTAGATAGTGATGGGGATTTTGTTGAAAATGGCAAACAAGAGGAAGTATTATTATTTGGAAACACCGGAAAACTAATCCGTGCCCGAACACCTAATCAGGTAAAAATGGTAAACGATTGCATTAAGAATGATTTGTTGTTTGCCATTGGTCCGGCGGGAACAGGAAAAACTTACACTGCCGTTGCCCTTGCCGTTCGAGCATTGAAAAGCCGTGAGGTTAAAAGAATTGTGCTAAGCAGACCCGCTGTTGAAGCAGGTGAAAATCTTGGTTTTCTTCCTGGTGATTTGAAAGAAAAAATAGACCCATATCTTCAACCTTTATACGATGCACTGAATGATATGATACCTCCAAAGAAACTAAAAGACATGATGGAAGAAGGTATTATTCAGATTGCCCCCCTTGCTTTTATGCGTGGCCGTACCCTCGAAAACGCATTTGTAATTTTAGATGAAGCCCAAAATGCAACTCTAAGTCAGTTTAAAATGTTTGTTACGCGTATGGGGATGAATGCCAAATTTATTGTTACAGGAGACATTACCCAAATCGATCTTCCGAAAAAAAACCAGTCGGGCTTGTTACAGGCAATAAAAATTATGGTTGGAATAAATGGTATTTCAATCGTACGTTTCAACGAAAAAGATATTATGCGTCATCCATTGGTTAGGCAAATTGTTGATGCTTATGATAAATTTCATAAAGAGGTTGGGGATTAAATTGGTTAATTGGTTAATTGTTTAAGCAAATCGTATTGGGAGTTAACATGTTGATTAGTGTGATTATAGAAGTGATAAAATGCAGAATGGATAAACGAAATTAGTTTGCTTTTGTGTGTGGAAAAAATAAAAGTAGAGCTAAAAAACAATATAAAAATCAGAATAAAATGAAAAACTCGATTACAGAAACAAGTTTTAAATTTCAGGGAGTAAAAAACTTTTATAAAGGAAAAGTGCGCGATGTGTACACACTCGACAATGAAATGATGGTGATGGTGGTATCTGACAGGATATCGGCTTTCGATGTGGTTTTGCCAAAAGGGATACCTTACAAAGGGCAGGTGTTAAACCAGATTGCAGAAAAATTCTTAGATGCGACTGCCGATATTGTTCCTAACTGGAAAATTGCCTCGCCCGACCCAATGGTTACGGTTGGCCATTATTGTGAGCCTTTTGCCATAGAAATGATTATTCGTGGGTATCTGACAGGTAGTTCGTGGCGATCGTACAAAAAAGGTGCGCGACAAATTTGTGGTGTGCCGGTTGCCGAAGGTATGATGGAGCATCAGGGTTTTGGCGAACCAATTATTACCCCAACCACCAAAGCCACCGAAGGCCATGATGAAGATATTTCCAAAGAGGAAATTCTGAAGCAGGGCATAGTTTCGGAAGAAGATTATGTTTTATTAGAAAAATATACCCGTCAACTTTTTCGGCGTGGTAGCGAAATTGCCGATAAGATGGGACTCATCCTTGTTGATACTAAATACGAATTTGGCAAAAAGGACGGGCAGATTTATCTTATCGATGAAATACATACCCCCGATTCATCACGCTATTTTTATAAAGATGGGTATGCCGATCGTTTCCTGAAAGGCGAGAACCAAAAGCAATTGTCGAAAGAGTTTGTTCGCGAATGGTTGATGGAAAATGGTTTTCAGGGCAAAGAAGGCCAGAAAATACCAGTAATGGGTGATGGTTTCGTAACCCAGGTTTCGGAACGCTATATCGAACTTTACGAAAGCATTACCGGCGACAAGTTTCAAAAAGCCGACATCTCGGATGTAGAGGCAAGGATAGAGAAAAATGTTGTGGAGTTTTTAACAGGTATTTAGGACTTTTTTCTAAACATAGTTATAAATGGATCGGCTGCTTGCCATAGACCTGGGAGTTAAAACCGGCCTTGCTTTGTTTAACCGGATTGGCGAATTGGAATGGTATCGCTCGCAAAACTATGGAAATAGAAACAGGTTGTCGAGAGCTGCTTATTCAATTTTAAATAACATTAGCGGGTTAAGTTTGATTGTGATCGAAGGGGGAGGCTCATTGTATAAAATATGGAGAAAAGAAGCAATTCGGGCAGGTATTGGGTGTAAACAAATACATGCGCATGAGTGGCGCGGGGATATTTTGTTTTGTCGCGAACAAAGAAATTGCACCTTGGCCAAACATAATGCAATACGATTTGCAAAAATAGTAATCGACAAGTGTGGGCAGAACAAATCAACTTCATTAACCGACGATGCAGCCGAGGCAATACTTACAGGTTATTGGTTCATGAAAAAAACAGGATGGTGTACGAACAAATTAGGCCCATTGCGCTAACAACTTTCAAAATAGTATAACCTTAAATGATTATGTTTCGTAGTAAAACTTAATTATAAACATAAAGAGGATAAATTATTCGATTGTATCCTAATTTATTTTAACTTTATGGAATATAAATTTAGTTAAAATATTCATCCATGAACTGTATAGTTATTGACGACGATTCATTATCAAGAAAGATTTTAAAGGAATTCATTGACAGAACTGATTTTCTTGATCTTATATATTCATATACAAATGCTGTTGAAGCCATAAACAATTATAATAATAAGACTGAAATTCACTTGATATTTCTTGATATTGAGATGCCCGAAATGAGTGGGATTGATTTTTTACGCAGTCTTAAGAATGCCCCACAGGTAATAATTGTTTCATCAAGAGAAAAATATGCGCTTGAATCGTACCAATATGATGTTACCGATTATTTGCTGAAACCGGTAAGTTATGGACGTTTCTTCTCATCGGTTGAAAGAGCCAGGAAACGAATGTCGAAAGAAAAAACGACATTAACAACTCACTCTGAAAGAGACGAGATATTTATTAAAAAGAATTCTTCGCTTGTAAGGCTGAAATACGACAATATACTTTGGATTGAAGCTCTTGAGAATTATGTTGTGGTAAATACTTTTGACGAGAAATACACAATTCATTTTACAATGCGGGCAATACTTAGCAATCTTCCGGAGAATAAATTTATTAGGGTACACCGGTCATATATTGCAAATATCCATAAAATAAATATGATTGAAGATAACTCAATTGTAATAAAAACCGCCTCAGGCACTAAAGTAATTCCAATTGGAAAATCATACAGAGATCACTTGTATGGAGAGATCAACCTGATAATGAAATAGTTTATCATAGAAATCGCATCTGATTGACAGACTCCTTATAAATACGCCATTGATTTTTCTAGCTTTATTCCACGCGATCCTTTTAGAAGAATAATAGAGTCAGTAATTTTATGGTTTTGCAGGTATTCAATCAAGGCATTTACATCACTAAAATTGTCGAATTCAAACTCTTTTGAAACCCGTATAAATTCCGGGCCAATAAGCAAAACTTTATTCCACAAAAAGGAATTGATCTGATATAAGATTTCTCGGTGTTCCTCTTGCGAATATTTTCCCAGCTCCAACATATCGCCTAAAATCAGACATTTTTTTTCTCCTTTCATCTTCTGAAAATTGTCGATAGCCAATTTCATACTTGTTGGATTTGCATTATAGGCATCGGCAATAAGAGTGTTTTCTGAAGTTTTTATAACTTGAGAGCGGTTGTTACCCGGCTTATAGTTTTCTATTGCTCCAATAATTTTTTCTTTAGTAATATTAAAATGAAGACCTATTTTTATAGCAGCCATAATATTCTCGAAATTATAGGAGCCGGCCAAATGAGTCGAAATATTATATGGTTGAAGTATGACATCATTGTTATCGAAAAACTCAATTCCCAAGTACGGATATGTTTCTGTTGTCTGGCCAAAAAGCGAGGATTGTGGAGTAGAACCATAATCTTGTGCAGTATATTCCGAAAGCAACTCTCTAAGGACGAAATTGTCTGTATTAAAAAAGATTGTGCCACTGTTAGTCATTAGATACCGATATAATTCCCCTTTCGCTTTTTTTACACTCTCGAAAGATCCAAAGCCCTCAAGATGGGCTTTCCCGATGTTCGTAATCAGGCCATGATCGGGTTTTGAAAACTCACATAATGTTTCAATTTCTCCAATATGATTGGCTCCCATTTCAATTACGGCAACATCTGTTTCGGTAGTAATCCTCAACAAAGTTAAGGGTACTCCTATATGATTGTTGAGATTTCCAATTGTGGCCGTAACATTATATTTTTTAGACAATACAGTTGTGATTAATTCTTTGCTTGTGGTTTTTCCATTAGTGCCTGTTATTGCTAAAACAGGAATACTAAATTGTTTTCGATGAAAAGATGCAAGGTTTTGTAAACAAGTAAGGCAATCATCAACAAAAATCATTTGATTTTTATTTGCAAGGTTTTTATCATCAACAATTGCATACGATGCACCCTTATTAATTGCATTGCGGGCATATTTATTTCCATCGAAATTATTTCCTTTTAAAGCAAAAAACAAGTCCCCTTCTCGTAAAGTCCTTGTGTCTATTGAAATTTGAGGGTAATTTAAAAATATTTCATATAAATTTTCGATTGACATAGAAATATTGATTTTTGCTATTTTGAGTCAAATAATTTTGAACTGAATATATCAGAAAAAAAAAAGGCCGCTTATGTAGCAGCCTTTAAAGAATTTCTTTAAATTATTTTAATATGGTGTTCCAACACGATCCATTGCACAACGGAAACCCAGATCCCTTTTCGCTTTAGTTTCGTCAAGAAATCTTCTTGAACCTGGCACTAACCAATAAGTCCTGTCCTCCCATGAACCACCTTTGTAAACACGAGCCCTGTCGCTGATAAAAGAACGTGCTTTGCCGTCGCGAGGATCGTCCGTTCCAAGAGCTTTGTTATTAGGTGTCCTGTACATTCTTTTTGTATTGTGTTTTATTTCACTATCAACATTAGAATAGTTGGTGGAATTTTCCTGCAAACTCGAAGCAAAATCACCATCAAGGTAATTAATATTATCAGATTTGCTGTAGTTAGATCGATCTAAGCAATCTTCCTCGGTTACATCGATCCATTTAATACGCCCAAGCGAGTCTTTTTCGGCAATATAGCCTTCTTCATCCACAACTCTTTTTTGGAATACATTACCACGATATGGCCTGAACTCTTCAAAATCAAGGCTCGATCCGGCTCTGTATACATCCATTACCCATTCGTTTACATTGCCTGCCATGCAATACAAGCCATACTCGTTTGGCCAATAAGAATCAACAGTATTAGAAATAGCAGCACCATCGTTAAGCGAACCGGCAACACCCATCATATCGCCATGGGCACGAACATAATTAGCCATCATTCTTCCTCGTTCCTTTTGATCTTTATTACGTACAAAATGACCATTCCATGGATATAGTTTTCTTTCATACACCCTTTCGTCAACAGTGTTTCCTACCAAAGCAAGTGCAGCAAATTCCCATTCTGCTTCGGTTGGGAGGCGATACTTTGGTAAGAAAATGCCATCTTCTAAACGTACTTTTCTGGTATCAAGATATGGGTCTAAATTTTGAATATCCTGCTTAACAATACCTTCATATTGTCCTGCAAGATATGAATCGGTATCGAAATTGTCTTCTGCAATTTGATCATGGTTCATTTTTAGTATCCCATAGCGAATAAGAATATCTTCGTTTACTCTGTCGGTACGCCACTTGCAGTACTGATTGGCTTGTACCCAGCTAACACCAACAACAGGATACTCTCTATAAGCCGGATGACGGAAATAATTATCGACATAAGGCTCGTTGTATCCAAGTTTTCTTCTCCAAACCAATGAGTCGGGCAATGCTTTTTTGTATACTTCGGGATAATCAAGATAAACACGTTTCACCCAATATAAATACTCACGATAGTCAACATTGCGAACCTCGAACTGATCCATATAAAACGAAGGAACTGTTACCCTGCGTGGCAGGTTGTTCCAATCATACATTACATCTTGTTCAACGCGCCCCATTGAGTAAGTACCTCCTTCAATAAGAACTAAACCTGGCCCGGTTTGCTGTTCAACAAAATTACCATATTCAAATCCCCCGTTTTTTGGGTCATCATAATTCCAGCCTGTTGTTGCCGATTGCTTTCCTTTGCACGAAAACATCACCAGTAAGGACATTAACGAAATTGTAAGAATAAGATTTAATCTGATTTTCATAATTATATCTTTTACTATTTATTCTAAAAACTAACTAAAAATTAGGGCATTTTATTGCACTCCATTTCTTCCTTTTCTGTCGACAAGGGAACTGGTAGGATAAAGTAACCTCATGCCCCCCAAGAGTTTCCTTTGCCAATTTCGAAATAGTTAAATCGTAACTATATGAAATTTTTAATTCATCTTGTACAAAACCAATCAGCATAATAAAGGAATCGTAGTGGAAATCGAAGTTCTGCCTCATCCACATACCAAAAGTAACAGCGTGTCGCGAAATATATAAACCATAATTCAATTGTTCGAAATCCTGTTGCCGCTGATACATAAAGTTAGGGCTGATTGAAAGTTCGCCACGTTTGTAGCGCCTGTGGTTTAATGGGATTTTTGCACCAAAGTGGAGTGTGTACTTTCTTGGAAGTACTGCATCACTACTGTTAAAATACGATTCTTCGGGTTGTGCCAAATGATGCACTGCAATTCCGAAGTAATAATTTTTACCAAAACCAAGGGCCCCTGCAGAGAAATCAAAGTATCCTTTCGATTGATTTTCGGGAACTGTCTCGCTGGTTCGATATATAATACCGTACAGTTCATCAATCATATCAGGAAAAACCAAACCCTCCCAATTAAGCTTTCGATTTACAAACGAAGCCTGAAAACCACCTGTAATGTTAAATGTATTGGTAACCCTGAGCGTGTATGAATACATCGCATCTAATGCCGTTGTACTTAAAGCACCATCTCCCTGTTGATCAGACATGATGTTTAAACCCACCCCTCCTTGTAGTGCATCAACATAACCGTCGACCGAAGCAGTGTAAGTTACAAAAGTGTTGCCTAAAGCGGGCCATTGATTTCGATGGCTTGCTGTAAAAACCGGGCAAATATTTGCGCCGGCAAAAGCAGGATTCAGATATAGCCTATTGGCATAAAATTGAGAAAACTGCGGATCCTGAGCTTGGCTCAATTCCATAAGTGACAGGAACAGGACGAAGGAAATAAATATTTTATTCTTTACCATTTCAACAAAATATTTTGACTGTCGATTAAAACTGTTTGACAATCTGCAATTATACATATTTTTATTGAATTAATTAATCTTAATGCTAATTTTCAATTGTACAATGATAACTAAAATTACTATTTCTGTGGTATTCATTTTTCGATTTTTACTTTTCGGTTTAAAATGAGACACATTTTTTCATACTTTCGTGTTTCTGTTTGATTATTGGTAATCTAAGCTTGCAAAGTGTTTATACATCGTTTAATATTATTATTTATATTGATTCCAAATTGCGTACCGGCTCAGGAAATGACAGTCGAAAGGCGCATAAATTGGCAGGAATCAACTCAAAACAGAATAAGATTAAATGACCCCCCGGGCTTGTTTTTTAATAATGCAAATTATAAAACTGAGCATTTCTCGTTTCCTTATTATTCAGAAAATATCAAGATATCAGATATTTTATTTGAAAACTCTCGTCCACTTGTGCATATCAGGGTAATAGAAAGCTCTGAGATCAAGAAGGAGATCAAGTTGGAATTAGAATCAGCAAAAGAGAATATTGTTGTTGATGCAAAATTGTACATGGCACGCCAACAAGGATATATTTGTGTAGAATTTTTCCCCTTTTTCAGAAACCAAAATTCAGGAGTAGTCGAAAAGGTGGATTCGTTTATTCTGGATATTTCCTTTGAGAAGAATGTCCGAAAAGCAGAAAAAAAGATTGTTAGTGGAAGTAACTCTGTATTGGCGAGTGGTAAATGGTATAAAATTGCTGTTGAAAAAAGTGGAATTTATAAAATTGATTTCGAGGATTTAATAGAAATAGGCTTTTCTAATCCTGCAGATTGCCGTTTTTTTGGAAATGGTTTTGGTCAACTTCCATATACTAACGTGCAACAAACCCCTGTAGATTTACAGGAAATTGCAGTTTGGATTTGGAACAATGCATTCTATTTTTATGGAAAATCGCCGCATATCTGGAAATATAACATTGACAATAAGCAATTTGAACATCACAG
>JAYENH010000359.1:0-3285 GCA_034721995.1 Bacteroidota bacterium | reverse complement strand
CCGGTATTCACCACTAAAAATGTATCCTAATACAGCATCTCTTTTATCAGGATAATCAGGATTTTGTTTTGTTACTAATGGCCCAGATATAGTAAGTCCTACAAGGTTATAATTATAACCATCTAAAAAATTTGATGTAATGCCTTCGATGCCCCCAAATAATTTATTGGAAGGCCCTTTGGTAGTAATATTAATAATACCACCTGTTGCATCGCCATATTTTGCAGGAAGCCCACCTGTAATAACAGCAGTTTCGGCAATTGCAGATTGCGGTATAGCCGACGAACCAATAATTTTTACACCATCGACATAAGTTACATTACCCGACGAACGTGCACCACGGATACTCCCGATTTCACCATCTTCGGAATAAACACCGGCTACGGTAGTGGCAACGGCAGCTGCCGAACGACCTGGCATTTTTTCAATCTCTTCCGAGGTCATTGCAGAACCACTCGAAGTATTGTCCTTGCTAATTAATGGTATCTTGTAGGAAACAACTTCAATTTCTTCGATTTGCTGGCTCGAGCCGGTAAGTTTAAGGTCGAGAAAAGTGATTTTTTCATTTCTGACAATTACACCTTCCTGTTGCATGGTTTTATATCCAACATAAGATGCTTTCACTGTATATTTTCCAACAGGAATTGGTTTTACAGTATAATTTCCATCGAAATCGGTACTACCTCCTCCCACTAAATTTCCGTTTAGCTCAACAACCACATTTGCAAACGGTATGGCTTCGCGGGTTTCTTTATCGAGAACCTTACCTTTCAATTCACCCGACTGTGCCATAAGGCCTTGGGTGCTAAGAAAGGCAATAAAAATAAAGAGTAATTTTCGTAGCATAATGTATAATTTACTTAATTAAAATAATAATTTTTCTCAATAACAATTTCTGTTTTTTTAGAATCGGTAAATATATAAAAATATGAAACAATGAAACCAACTTTTTTTAAGCTGTCGATATGTTTTATAGATATATTAAAAACTCTTTCTATTAAGAATTTCTGAATATATTACGGCCCTTCTTAAATCGAATGGGCCACCGAGGATTTCATTTAGTTTTTCGTGGGTGGTCAGGGTTATTGTGTCAGTCGAATAATCAAAGTGTTTATACTGGTTGTCAGGCTGGGAATATTCTTGAGGCTTTATATCAAATTTAGGATTTTTATAAATAGCTTCTTTCTTTTCGATTTCATTTTCTTCCTGAAATACCTGATCGTATCCGCTTTCTTCTTGAACAACCCCCTCTTCTGGTTGTGAAAAATATTTTTCATCAGAAAGAATTTTTTCGAAAAATCCGGGATCGTTGTTTTCTTCCTGCTCGTGTGTGTAATCCGGTGGAACTGTTTGTAATGGTTTTTTCTTTTTACGGCTTCCAAATACCGCAAATAAAATTAATGCAAGTACATAAAGTAAGTTTCCAAAATCAAAGTCTGCCATAATGGTTCATTTCTACTCAACAATTTATATTTTTGTCAAAAATACAAACACAATGAATATGTTCACTGCAAATATGAGAATAAAAATCCTTTTAACATTATTTTTCCTGATAACAGTTTTTTATTCCTGTAATGATAAGAATCAGGTTGTGCCTTATGTGTATGTTAATTTTTCTGTTTCGATTTACGATCCCGAATTTTCCACCTTAACGTCGCCGGGTAATTCAATTAATGTTACCGGTGGGGTAAACGGTATTTTAATTTATCGCATTTCAGAAACTGATTTTGCAGCCTACGACCGTACTTGTACATATCAGGTTAATGAAAATTGCCAGGTTAATGTTGATGAATCCGGAGTTTTTGCAGTTGACACAGTATGTTGTCAATCGCAATTTTTATTATTAGACGGATCGGTTACAAAAGGACCGGCCACATATCCATTGAAACGATACAACACACATTTCGATGGAACTTACTTACGGGTGTATAACTAGTATCTTATTTCTGATATTCCCCGTAAAAAAGCGGGGCAGGCTGTGTATTTTTTGGCAGAAAATATATAAGGGACAAAAAATGCCACAGATTACTCACAATATTATATAATTTTATAGGTGTTCATGAAAAAGTTCACAGATTAAAAGGAATTTACCAGAATAAATTTTCACAAAGCAAACTACCAAAGGTAGTTTGAAATCTGTGAATAATTATTTGCAATAGCATTATTTTTATTTATAATCTGTGAATCTGTGGCAGTTATTCTTTTCCAGTTTATCTGGGTTAGGTTTAGCAATTAAACTTTCGCCTTCTCTCCCCTTTCGCCTTTTGCCTTCAAACTTTCTACTCATCAGGCATTATTATCCAAAGTATGATATAGGCTAAAATGCCTGGAAAAGCAACGCTTAATACTGATATTACTACATAAAGGATACGCACGGTGGTTGGGTCCCAGCCAAGAAATCCGGCAATGCCACCACAAACCCCGGCAATAATCCGGTCATTAGTTCTTGTTAATTTTTTATACATGATTTTATACTATTTAAAATTTCTAAAACTATGGTTTAACGAAATTACGGCAAATTCATTACATTTTGGAATCTCATTTTCATTCCATCACTTCTACACTCTGAACTCCTGATCCTTGATCATATTATCAACCAATTAGCCCTGTTTGTTCGCAAATTGAAATTGTCGTAATTTTTTATTTTAATTCGTAAACATGACAAAAAACCGTAAACTATACCATATAAAACATATAAGATAATATAAGGAAAAACACAGTTTTTCTTATATGTTCTTATAATCCTTATATGGTTAAATTTATTGTATTCATCCGGTTTATGCGACAATTTCATATACGAGGGATCAGTAGTTCTGACACTTCAACAAACCATCATTCCAAGCTTCCATCACTCCATCTCTTCATCTCTTCATCATTCCTTCCCCTGCAACCGTAATAAATGATGTGCCATCCCAAAACGCAAATCACTATATGTGAATCCCGTACCAAGATAAGCAATCAATTCATTCAGTTTTGTGGTTTCGGTTTTTTTTATGGCATTAATGATGCTCGTAAGTTTTTCTTCCGAAATAAATTTCGACACATCAATTTCGCCTTTTTCCACATAATGCGCCAGATGCCCTTCGATGGTGGTTACAACAAACCCTCGTTCGCGGGCAATTTCCTCAATACTCAATCCGGCCTTGAAAAAGGTATATGTAATTTCTTTGGTGTCGATTTTATCTTCTTTTTTTGCCCCAACCTTTTTTAAGGGTTTTTCTTTTTTCCCTGATGACATTTTCGCTAAACCCTTATTCAATACTTCGCCACGGGTGCTATACAAAG
>JAYENH010000358.1:0-3292 GCA_034721995.1 Bacteroidota bacterium | reverse complement strand
GGGGGGACGATCCGGGCGCAGAATTTGCCGGATGGTGGGGCACGGTTGATGGTTAGATTGCCGCTCATAAGCCAGGGAAATGGAGTCAAGAAATGACAGATGGTCACAATCACGTCTATCTGGTTGATGATGATGCGGAGATGCGTGCGGCAACTGCTCAATTGGGAGTTTCGCCTTATACCTATCAATGGTCAAACGGAGAAACTACTTCTACCATTCAAAACGTTCCATTCGGGATTTCCTCATTAACTGTCACCGATAGCAACGGCGATTGGACCTTACAAACAACAACGGTTGGAGGAGCACAACCTGTCGAACCTGTAGAGATAATCAACCACATTGACACTGTAATTGGTACTCAAGGTTCAATTTCCCTCACAGTAAGTGGCGGGACTTTCCCCTATTCATATCTTTGGTCGAACGGAGAAACATCAAATGAAAATACTAACCTGGTAGCCGGAAGCTACACTTGTACGATTACTGATTCAAACAACTGCACCGATATTTTCAATTATACGGTTGGATACTTCAGTCCATCCTCTCCACTTGTTGTTACGGACACAATTACAAACAATTTATGTTCGGGAGATAACAATGGAAGCGTCGACCTCACCATTTCGGGAGGTGTTGCCCCTTATTCAATAAACTGGTCAAATGGAAACACAACAACTAGTATCAATAACTTGTGGATGGGTACTTATGAAGTTTCCATATACGATGCCAATGTAAGTCTGAACAGTTCAACTTTGCCCTGGAATTTCACCACCACCGGCTATTCGCACAGTATCTCGATACCGGCCAATAGCACATTCCTTGATGGGGTTGCAATTTCATCTGGAGATTACATTGGGATATTTCATAATGACAATGGCGTATTTAAGTGCGCCGGATATGTAGAGTACCTGGGGGCAGCCCTCATCCTTACTGCTTATGGTGATGATCCGGCAACCGGCATTAATGAAGGGTTTTCAACAGGCGAAATTTTTAACTATAAAATATGGGATAATGTAAGTGGGGATCAAAGTTTATTAATGGCTGGATATAATAGTTCTTTCCCAGGCACTGGATTATTTTTGAACAACAGTAGTTCAGGTATCAACGAGCTTAACGGTGTGAGTGGAGTCGATTTTGGAGTTCAGTTTACATCAAGTTATGTTGTTACAAGCCCTAACGTAATAAATGCTTTTCCGTCTTTCTCGAACTACAATGGCTATAATGTAAGCAGTAGCATGGCAAGCGATGGTTGGATAAGTCTTAGTGCTTTTGGCGGTACATCGCCTTATACCTTTAATTGGTCGACTGGGGCTACTGCAGCAAATGTGAACAACCTGTCTGCCGGGCCATATCAAGTAACAATTACGGATTCCAATACATGTACCCGAACTTTTAGTTATACACTAACTGCTCCTTTTTCTCAGTTAACAATTACAGGAACGACAACTGATGAAACTTGCCTGGGAAATTGCGATGGTGAGATCACTACGAATGTTTCAGGTGGAAATTTGAATTATTCCTATCTGTGGTCTGATGGTTCAACTTTAGACAGTATCAATAACTTATGCCCGGGGATGTATAATTTAACAGTTTCGGATATGCAGGGACAAGTAATTCCCGCTTTCCCCTGGGAGTGGACAAACACAGGACAAAATCATTCCATCGCAGTTCCATCATCTGTATTAAATCTGGCAAATATTCAAATCGGCGATTCATTAACATTACTTTATCTTGATAGTGGAATATATAAATGTGGAGGAAGTATATCTGCCTGGGACATAAATGGCTTAGCAATGAATGCCTGGGGTGATGATCCACTTACTTCAATAAAGGATGGTTTTAGTGCAGGTGAGAATTTTACCTGGATAGTCTGGCATAGCAACACAGGGATTTTTGAAATATTGGAAGCGACCTATTCGTCGAGCCAATACAATGCAGGTGCTTATAGTGCAAATGGATTATCGGCAGTTACACAGTTTTCGGTATTTAATCAAACCATTGCATTAAGTTTTGAAATATTGTCAGGTTCCAACATCCAATTAAACGAAGTGATTAGTCCGATTGATCTCATAACAGGGAGCCTCGGCGCAATATCTACAGCCGTTTCGGGAGGAACAGCTCCATACACCTACACCTGGAGTACAGGCGAAAGTACATCGGGTATTAACAATTTAATCGCAGGACTGTATTCGCTAACTGTTACTGATTTCCTGAACTGTACAGCCATCGACACTTTCCTGATTGATACCTTAAGCTATTCCCTTCCACCCTGGCAATTTAATTTTGCAGGCGATAGCCACAGCATTGAAATTTCCGCTACGGCCAATCTCGAAATAAATGGAATCCCAATCGGCCTTTACGATTTTATTGGGGTTTTTTACGATGACAATGGAACTCTGTATTGCGGGGGTTATATTGTATGGCAGTCAAACACTGCAACTTTGTTAGCTTATGCAGATGATCCATCAACAGGCACCACTGATGGATTCCTTGCAGGAGATGAATTTCTTTGGAAATTCTGGGATGCCTCCACATCCACAGAACATACTGCCGTAGCAACTTATCAAACCGGATATCCCGACCAGCAGTATTTTGCTGTTTCCGGTTCGAGTGCTGTTGATAGTGTGCAAACCATTGGCGTATCAGGAACAGTTAGTTTAACTACAAAAGCAGGGTTACCTACCGGGATGATGTTGCTTTTTCAACAAACTACTGATGGTTATACTGCCGTAAACAAAACTCCTATTCTTAATGGTGATTTTTTTATTGAGGGTATTTCTGCCGGGGATTATTTATTGTATGCCATCCCGAAACCAGAACAAGATTTTGGCATCCCTGCCTACTACGGAAATAAAACAGATTGGCAGGATGGCGATTGGGTTTCGGTAGTCAACCACACATCAGGTGCAAATATTGTCCTCGATCCCGTTGCGCCATACAATACAGGAACAGCAAGCATATCTGGCGAAATTCTCCAGGGCGACGATGCAACCTACAACCCCGATGTTTTTGACGATGAATGGTTCCCCCCGACAAAAGCCAATGGCGATCCGGCCCGCAACATCGCAATACTGTTGTACGACAATATTATGAACGCAATGGATTTCCGCCTCACAAACGAACTGGGTTTGTTCGAGTTTACACAACTCGAATACGGGAGCTACTTTATTAAGGTCGAAAAAGCAGGATTGCAATCCGATTCCCTTCTTGTTGTTCTTGATGCCAATAACCCAATTGCTTCCGGTATTTCTTTCACACTTAACCAGGGCCAGGTATTATCGGCAAAAGAAAACATAAC
>JAYENH010000357.1:0-3293 GCA_034721995.1 Bacteroidota bacterium | reverse complement strand
GCTATCACTTTTATCATGAAAATACATACCATACCATGTAGAAGTAGAATCCAAGGACGTAAATGTGATTAAACTGTCTGATGTTCCAATAGCATAGAGTTCGCCTCCAAAAGATTTATAATTTCCAGGTACTCCATGTATATAATTACCATAATCACCTATTTGCATCTTTACACCTGGGGCAAACTTTATTGTGTTGCCTTTCTCAATAGTAAGGCGTGCGTCGTTGTTATATTGTACTATGTAAATAGTTCCTTCAACAATATAATTATATCCTCCATAACTCCATGTACTATTAGATGTCATGTCACCAGCCGATATTCGAAAATCATTTGTCAAATTTCCCACCATATTAAAATTATAATACTGAGGTGAGCTATTAAGCCCAGTCATATAAAAGCCATGATTCGTATTATTCAAAACATCAACATTTATAAAATCGGGCGAGGAATTATGTACTTGAACCCCATAGCCAGAATTCCCTGAAATATCACAATTGCTAAGTTCCGGTGTTCCTCCACTTAAATAAACCCCCGAGGTATCATTGTTTAGGATAGTAGAATTAAGTATTGTAAAGCTGGAACTTGTAGCATAAATACCATGCCCCGTATTATCCTGAATTGTACAAGCCATCAATTGTGGGGTCGATGAAGAAAAATAAACACCATCGCTCCCATTGTTTTGTATGTTAGTATTCGAAATGTCGGGATGCGAACTTGTGCAATAAATACCATAGCCTGTATTGTTTATTATCTGGCAACTATCCATTGCAGGCGATGATGAAGAAGTAAAATAAACTCCCTCGTTTTCATTATTCTGCACCGTTGTATTACTAATTGCAGGCGAAGAACCATTCAAATAAATACCATTATCGGTATGTCCGGATATTTGACAATTGGATATTATTGCATTCGAACCTGAATTAAGATGTAAACCAAAAGTCGCATTTTTTATTTCAGAATTGGAAAGTGTAAATTCCGAACTACTGCTGCTAATTCCTTTGTCGGTATTTCCTGTAATTTTTGTGTCATCAATAGAAATATCAGCATTGTTTAGCCTGATACCCTGCCCCAAAGCATCGCGGAATGCACAATGAGAAATTGTAGGCTGGTCAGTACCATTACAATATAGGTTTGCATCCCAACTACCTGCACCGGCTTTTTCAATTATGGTATATTGCATTGTAGAGCTTACGCCATTGTCGCTGTTTGTGTTAAAATATAAACCATCCCATAAACCGGCTTCTTCGCCAAAATATGCAAACTTAATAGAATCGGTTTGTGTACCATTACATATAAGAGTTGCCTCATCAATAGTAAACCCGAAACCGGTATAAAATAAAATTTCAACACCGGGGTCTATAATTAAAGTATCGCTTGCAAGTGTAATATCGCCAACCACAACATAAGGGCTGTTTGCAAGGGTCCAATGCAGTGGGCCATTTAATGTGCCACTTATCTGGGTTGTGTTATATGCCAACGATACACTTTCTAAAGCAATTGAATTACCCGTACTTGCATTTTCGACCGAGAACATGTATTGGATATGACGTTTTGTAAGCGATAAAGGAACAGTATCGGCAGTTCCGGTATTTGTCCAATTGCCCCATTGTGCCCCTTGTACGGCTGTACGGTAATATATGCCATAGTTTGCTAACCCACTGCCAATATGCGAAAGTTCAATTAATTGTCGGTCGCCAAAAAGGTCAAAAACAGAAGAAACAAAATTTCCGGTTTGCACTTTATCAGTAGAGGTATTCAAAGAGTTCGAGTAAACATTGTTCTTAATATTTCCAAAAATGTCCCTTCCCCCAAAACTATAAATATGCGATTGGGTAGCAATAGCGCCGGCATTCGACCAGTAGTAAGCATAGCTTTGGTTAAATGCTGTACTGTCCCATGAAAAGATACCTGAATTATCTACCTCGGCAAAATAGCTGACATCGGTTGATGCAGATGTGCCAACATTATTATATCCACCCAACACAGTTATCAATCCATTTTGGCAGGTCGAAGAATGGCTGCTTACAGGCATGGGCAAATTAGTTGCCGATAACCATGCAGAACATGTACCTGTTGTTGAAAGTTCGGAATAATAAACCGTGTTTTGTGCAATATTGCTATTGTCGTGCCCTCCCAACACATAAATATATTTTCCGTTCGATACCATGGTATGTTCGCTTCTTGCACCGGGCAAAGAATTACCCTGGCTTGCAAAAGCAGAAAGTTCGCCCATTGGCCCAACATTAGAAGAATAAACCGTGCTTAAAGCACCTCCTGATAGAGATGTTGTGCCGCCGGCAATTAGCAAATACCCGTTTATAAAATCGGCTGTAAAATTTTGAATAGCTTGTGGCAAAGCAGTCGAATGTGTTTGCCAGTTTCCGATACTGTTATCAGAAAGAATTTTTGCATAGTAAATAGTACCCGAAAGGCTTCCGCTATGCTTTCCGCCCAAAACATAAATGTATCCGTTTGCAATTACCATTTCATGATTGCAAATACCAACGGGTAAAGAGTTGAGCGTTGTCCAACTGCTAATAGTGCCATTTGTATTTAGTGTGGCCCGATAAACGGCACTTGAAGCACCACTGTTTTGCCCTCCGGTCAAAAACACAAAACCTTTCCAACTACATACCTTCAAATCTTTTAAAGAGTCAGGTAGGTTTGTGGTGCTCGCCCACGAATTCATACTTGTTGCCTGAGGGGGCATTTCAATACTACCACCTGTTACCATCATATTGTTCAGGTAGCCTTTTTTGAAATCTTCATCTGTTGTGTGGGTCAGGGTAGCCTGCGCCATCACATTAATACTGCCCATGAGGGCAATTAAAGAAATCAGTAAAATTTTTCTCATAATAATTTAATTTTAGTTATTGATAATAAATATTGATATTTTTTCTTTGCGAGCCTCTGCGGTTCTTCGCGTACCTCTGCGTAATAGCCATGTAATAGCCACAAAAAGCTGTTACGCAAAGCAACGCAAAGGTGGCGCAAAGCTTCGCTGAGTTTAATTATTAATTGTTGTCGAAACTTCTATTTGCAAAGTTATTATTGTTTTATTAAAAATCTTATATTTTTTCTTTGCGAACCTCTGCGGTTCTTCGCGTACCTCTGCGTAATAGCTGCGTAATAACCTAAAAAGCTGTTACGCAAAGCAACGCAAAGGTGGCGCAAAGCTTCGCTGAGTTTAATTATTAATTGTTGTCTTTCTCATAATCTTTCTTTTTTCTTTGCGAACCTCTGCGGTTCTTCGCGGTTCTCTGCGTAACTTTGCGACACATTTACATAACA
>JAYENH010000356.1:0-3303 GCA_034721995.1 Bacteroidota bacterium | reverse complement strand
TACTTTGGTTTTTCATTTTTGCCCTATCGTTGGCTGTGAATTCCTCTGTTATTTTTTTCTCATGATGTTTTTCAAGCTTATTTTCAGAAATCAATTTTAACCAATCATTAAAGGAATGATAACTCTCCGTTTCTATTGCTATCGGAACAGTTGGCTCATCTGATTTTTTTTCAGGAATTATGTCCTCATTACTTTCATCAAGAGAAAATGGCCTCTGTAAAATTTCCGTATTATCGAACTCAGCAAAATCCAAAAGATGCTTTGGTGAGATATCTATTTTTTTCAGCAACTCATTACTAAGACGTTGTCTTATATCATCATCCTGTTTTTTCTCTTTTTCTTTTGATGTTTTTCTTTCTGATGTTCTATCTTCAAGCTCAGTTTTAACAGGCTTGGCTTCATCAATATCATTTATTAATTCAGGTTTTGTTTTTTCAGGATAAATTTTGTCGTTAAGCAATGACAGTTTTTTTTCACCGCCAGGATGAAGAAACTCATACAATATTTCCCGGTTGGCCACATAAGATGAAGAAATGCGCAATTGTTTGTTAAATTTAAGATGGCCAATTTCATGGAGATTTTTTAAATATAACAAATGAACAGTCTGAAAATAAGGATACTCTTCAATAATTTCTTCCAATACTTTCAACGATTGCTCATTGAGCTTATCAGGATTGTCGAGATATGTATAAAATTGTTCACGGTTCATAGAATACCGATTATTACCAATTTACAACCGATTCGTTAAAAATATCCTCAATTAATTGTTCAACAATTTTCTCAGTCAATTCGGTTTCTACCTGGCTAAGATCAAAGCTACTGCTATAGTTTTCGAAACGCGAAAAACTCTTATCGAAATCGAATTGCGCATCAGGGTCTTTCGAGTTAGTGTATTTAACCCGAACTGTAATTGTAAGGCGGTTTTCGGCTGCTATATCATTTTCTTTAATAGCCATAGGTTTAGTGCTGTAGCCGGTAATCTCGCCTTCGAAATGTAAATCGCCATTTCCGCTTACAAGTTTCAGGCTTGTTTGCGAAATAAATTTATCTTTAAGTTCATCAGTAAGACTTTGACTCAACAGAGGGTTCACCAAAGGGGCATTATTGTTAAAGTAATCAATTGACACAGTTTTTGCCTCGGGAGGTATCGATGCCCCTGACAAACTATAATTAACAGTAAAACAGCTTTGCATAATCAAAAATATGCCTAAGCCTACAATCAGTATCAATGGTTTATTTTTTAATTTCATTTTTGTAAGCTTATTCATTTACCCATCTATTTCGTACTCTTTTATCTTCCTGTATAAAGTGCGTTCGGAAATACCAAGATCCCCGGCAGCATATTTCCTTTTTCCTTTATGCTTTTCCAGAGCTTTCTTTATCATTTCAATTTCCTTGTCCTGAAGCGATAATGACTCCTCAACATATTCTTCGGTATCTTCTATCATTGAGGCATCTTCGGTATGCGGCTTATAGCTTTCTTTTGGAGAGATTATTTCTTCAGGGCTTGTTTCTTTTTGTTCGCCATAAAATCTTTTTATTATGTTTTCATTTTCTTCTTGCACATTAATATTATCAGCACCCCGTTGCATAATTTCATTTACTAACTTCTTCATATCGTTCATATCGCGTTTCATATCGAACAAAACCTGATAAAGGATTTCGCGCTCCGAAGCAAATGTTTTTTCATCTATCGGTTTATAAATGGCCGGCAGGTTTGGCATATTGGAAACAGGCAAATAACGTTCGAGAGTTTCTGCTGTGATGTTCCGCTCCTGTTCGATAATAGAAATTTGCTCGGTAATGTTTTTTAGTTGACGTACATTGCCTGGCCATTTATAATTAATAAGTAATTGTTGTGATTCTTCGTTAAGCTTGATTGCCGGCATCCGGTAACGTTCAGCAAAATCCATCGCGAATTTACGGAAAAGAAGGAAAATGTCATCTTTTCGTACTCGCAACGATGGTATTGCTATAGGTACAGTGTTGAGTCGATAAAATAAATCTTCGCGAAATTTATTAGTTGCAATAGCTTCAGTTATATTGATATTTGTAGCTGCCACAACCCGGACATCGGTTTTTATAACTTTCGACGAACCAACCTTCATAAACTCACCGGTTTCGAGTACGCGCAACAATCTAACCTGCGTAGGTAAAGGCAATTCGCCAACTTCATCAAGAAAAATAGTTCCTTTGTCGGCTACCTCGAAATATCCTTTGCGCGAATCGGTAGCACCTGTAAAAGAACCCTTTTCGTGTCCAAATAATTCGGAGTCGATTGTGCCTTCGGGTATGGCACCACAGTTTACTGCAATATAATTTTGATGTTTGCGCATGCCGTACTGATGTATAATCTTAGGGAACACCTCCTTTCCCGACCCACTCTCTCCCGAAATCAAAACGGAAAGATCGGTTGGGGCAACCTGTACTGCAATATCAATGGCACGGCTTAAAATACCTGAATTGCCTATTATGCCAAATCGCTGTTTTATTCGTTGAACTTCCATTATAATGTATAGTATTCATTCAAAATCGTAATCAGCAAAATTACTGAATTTATGGCTTACCCGAAACAGTTTACTGACAAAAATGCAGTTTTTTGTATTCTGTAAGACTTCAGTAATTAAGTTTTTTTATATGGTAAACTTCAAAAGTTTATGAACAAGTTGGATGACTGACATTTCCTCAATAGAATTTGGCGGGATAAATATTATGCTATTTGGTTAAAACTTTTGAAGTTGAGCCTGTAACACTGCATTTTCTCCGAAGCTATAAAAGTGAATAAGGAGCCACTGAATCCCGAAACGCTTCGAATTTGTGGATTTCACTATAGATATGGATACAGTGCCCATTTCTGTAAATGAAAACAAAAAAATATAGCCTCACATATAAACATTTTTATATTTTTGCCGCTCATTTTTTTTGAAGTTTATGAGAGCAACAAAGTTACCAAATACAGGTTTTAGTATATTTTCAGAGATGACCGGAAAGGCAAACAAGTACAAAGCTATTAACCTTTCGCAGGGATTTCCGGGTTTCGATTGTTCCGACAAGTTGAAAAAACGGGTTGCTCACTACATGAATAAGGGCTTTAACCAATATGCACCTCTTGAGGGTGTGATGCCACTGCGCGAAAGCATTAGCAATATGGTTGACGATTTATACAACAAATACTACAACCCACAATCGGAAATTACAATTACTGCCGGAGCAACACAAGCCATATTTACTGCTATCACTGCATTTGTACGCGAAGACGATGAAGTAATTGTTATCGAACCGGCTTTCGATATTTACGTTCCT
>JAYENH010000355.1:0-3309 GCA_034721995.1 Bacteroidota bacterium | reverse complement strand
TTTCATCCATGCCAACATTCTCGTAGCTGTCTGTTATACTTTCGATAAGTTCTTCGCCCCGAAGCCTGATAATATCTGTAAGCTCTTTTGTTTCGAGTTGTGGGTAATCAATACGATTTTCATCGATCATTTGCCGTACGATGAAAGAATTTTTCAGGATTCCCGAATCTAAAGCCTGTCTTACCACATCGGTTAAATTTGCCTGCATTGTATCGAAACCAAACGAATCAAGCTTTTCGAAATCGAGGGCAGGGCTAATGGCCAGTCCTATGGGAGGTAGCTGGGCTTCGTCGCCAATCAACATTAGTTTGCAATTTTGCCCGCTAAAAACATACGTGTACAAATCGTCTAATAAACGTCCCGAACCAAACACACTTGCTTCTGCCGGATTGTTTGAAATCATTGATGCCTCATCGACCATAAAAAACGAATCGACATGAGGGTTAAAATCAAGTTCGAATTTTCCAAAACCATCCTTTGTTGATTTTTGCCGGTAAATTTTTCGGTGTATCGTCGAAGCAGGTTTTCCGGTGTACGAGGTCATTACTTTAGCAGCCCTTCCGGTGGGGGCCATCAAAACCGAATTCAATTTGAATTCCGAAAGTGTGTCGACAATAGCTTTTATCAGGGTGGTTTTTCCCGTTCCAGCGAATCCTTTCAGAAGAAAAACCTGATATTTATCAGAAAAATTTATGAACCCGCTTAATAATGAAATTGCATTTTTCTGCGTTTCAGTGGGATAAAAGTTTAATTTTTGCTTTATTACGCTCTCAATATGATTTTTGATCATTAATGTATCAGAAATAAGTAAGAATGAAAAAAGATATAAAAAAAAGTATAATTTTGCAAACAAACTAAATAAAATTTTTACGAAATGTGGAATCTCATAATCATCACAGCAGCAGCAATTATTTTAGGAATTGTTATTAATTCTTTATTAAGCAAAGTCCCTAAGCTGAAAATCGTTTTCCAAATTCTATTACCCATTGCTATTTTTGCTTTGGCGTTTTTTCTTTACAAAGGTATCGAAACCCCTATTGAATTTGAAAAGAAGAAAGCTTATCGCTATGAAAAAGTTAAACAAAACCTTATCGACATCAGGTCTGCCCAGAATTTTTACAAACAGGTTAATGAAAAGTATGCGGGGAATTTCGATGCTCTAATCGACTTTGTTAAAAACGATTCTTTGCCATTGGTAAAGGCAATCGGGAGTTTATCCGACAGCTTGCTTGAAGCCGGCTGGACCGAGAAAAGAGGTATTAAAGAAGGTGTCATCATTAGGGATACAATTAAAATTTCGGTTTTGGATACACTGTTTAACAAAAGCTATCCTATCGATTCATTAAGATATATTCCTTTTGGCGGTGGTGCTGAGTTTGAAATGGCCGAAAGTGAAATATTGACAGGATCGAATGTTAAGGTGAAAGTTTTTGAAGCAAAGGCACCATTCGACATTTGGCTGAAAGGATTGGACCATCAACTTATTATTAACCTGATTGCCCAACGAAAAGTAAACGAACTTTACTATGGCCTTAAAGTAGGTAGTATTGAAGAAGCTAATAATAATGCCGGAAACTGGGAATAAAAAATATTCCGTTTCCATTACAAAGTCCATGTATGAAGGATTTTGAATTTGTCGATGCACATTTTGATGTAAAATATTCATCAACGTATTATTTATCCATCCAACTTGCGTTGGATGGATTTTCTTTTTCTGTACTCGATTTACTAAGTAATAAATATATTTTACTGAAAAATAAAGCTTTAGACCAAGATACCGAAAGTCTTCCTTTAGATTATTATTGCCAGTATGTTTATGATTTTTTAATTAACGAAAAGCTTTTCAAATATCCTTTTAAAGGAATTGGCATAATTTACATTTCAGCAAATTCGACATTTGTACCAACAACAGTTTTTATTAAAGACAGACTTGTACAGTTATTTGAAGCAAATTTTGGACGAATTAAAAACATCGATATTTTATCGAATAAGCTAAAAAACTACGATTCGATAAATATATTTGCCATTCCAGATTGTTTGTTAAGGATTTTAAGCCGTCAGTTTAAGAATTTTAGGATTTTCCACCAGGCCACCCCTTTGACAATTGAAGCTGTTTCAAGTAGTAAAAATCATAAAAGGCCACTAAAAATACACCTTAATCTAAATAAAAATATTTGCGATTTAGTACTCGTTAATGCTGGACAACTCATCATGTTTAACAGCTACAAATACAATTCGCTAAACGACATCCTTTATTTTCTTGTAAATGCCAGCGAACAGA
The DNA here is from genome assembly GCA_034721995.1 of Bacteroidota bacterium. Classification (GTDB taxonomy): domain Bacteria; phylum Bacteroidota; class Bacteroidia; order Bacteroidales; family M50B96; genus JAIOYV01. The sequence goes on along the minus strand of JAYENH010000355.1, from coordinate 1,028 downwards.
TACAGCAAAAAGGACAAGTCGATGAGCTTGTTTTAAGTGGAAAAATCAATGCGTATTCCGATTTGGAAGAGCAAATAAAACGCTATTTCAAAAAGGTAAGCCACGCACAACTTAATGTACAATATAGTTTTAGCGATTCGTTTGGTGAGTTTTTAACGCACGAGTATTCACTTTTATTTAATTTGTATTTATGCGAATAGTCAGCGGCACACACAAAGGGCGGGTTATTCGACCGCCAAAATTTTTCAAAGCCAGGCCAACTACCGATATGGCCAAAGAAAGCCTTTTCAATATCCTCCAAAACCGCTTCGATTTTTCAGAAACCGAAGTGCTCGATCTTTTTTCGGGTACCGGAAGCATAAGTTACGAATTTGCATCACGATCGTGCAAGCGAATTGATTCAGTAGAGAAAGATTTTCGCTATTACAGTTTTATCAGGGATACGGCAAAGCAATTTGGTTTTGATAACTTAAATTGCATAAAAGGCGACTGTTTTAAATTCCTGAAACATTCTTCTGAAAAATTCGATATAGTTTTTGCCGATCCACCTTATGAACTCGAAAATCTCGGAGATCTTCCCGATTTAGTTTTTCAATCGGAAATACTTATTGATGAAGGACTTTTTATCCTTGAGCATCCTGATAAGTATAATTTTTCAAAACATCCCAATTTTTCGGAATTAAGAAAATACAGCCGGGTAAATTTTAGTTTCTTTGTTTTTTAATTCTGAAAAAAATAAGATCCTCCCAATAAGCTGTAAAAAGGACATATACTATCCACAAGTACCATGATGTTTGCAAGTCGAAAGGATTGTTGCGGTAACTTAATCCCGAGGCAATAGTGCAAACTACAATAAATGCTATAACCGGTATAAGAATGGCTATTATTATTTTGCGGTGCGGATTTTTCTGCTCTTTATCCATAATGTATAAGTGTTAATATTTTGTGTGTGTTATTCATCAAAGAAATTATCGACAGCCAAAACCATTCTATTCTGAAAATAATGCAACAGAACAATCCTGTTATTT
>JAYENH010000354.1:0-3312 GCA_034721995.1 Bacteroidota bacterium | reverse complement strand
GTCGCCTGTAAGTTGTGCCTCGAGTTCGGTAAGTTGGTTGAAATGCGAAAAATACCCGTCGAAAACCGATCCGGCAAACGAACCCAGGGCAGAGAAGAAAAATATCACTTTGGGGTCGTTGTCGAGTTCATCAGGAATTGGCCCAAAATAAGTCGAATCCATTTCAACAATCCCCATTGTTGGATCGTTCAATGTTACATTTTCGAGATAATGAAATACCGAATCCACATCATCCTGGGTCATCGACCCACCCCATTGAGAATCGGCAACAAAAACATACGAACGTATACCAACGGCTCTGCATGTTGCTGGTTCGGTAATCCATGTTGGAGGCATAACACTTAAATTCCAGCGCCAGAAAGTTTTTGTGTCGCCAATAACATAGTCAGCAGTATTTCTTTGGTTTCTGATTTGCTCATGCGTTGCAGCATTTGCATTTTCGCGATAAGCCTTTTTGCCCCTTTCCAGGAAATCATCCATCTGGGCAAAGCCCGTTGAGAAAAAAACAATTACAAAAGCGAGAGTAAAAAAAGTCTTCATATTCCTTTTATTTATTAATGATTATTATCTGATAATTTAATATTTTGAAAAAGATAATATACGCAAATATTTGCTTTGATTTTGAGAAATTCGCTTCAATCAGTGTTTGAACCAAAAATCTCATAATAAGTTAACCATGTGTACTTATTGTCTCTAATGATTTTTTATTTTTTATTTCAACATTTTTCCCATTCAGGCTAATTAAATCAATCTCAACAAATTCAGAAAGAATACGGCAAACATTTTCACGCGATGTATCAATAAAATTTCCAAATTCGAGCCGCGACAATGGTAATGCAAATTTATCGTTTTCATAAACTTTATCTGCAAAAAACAATAAAGAATCTGCCACACGGCCTGTTGTGTTTTTTTGTTTCCGGTTTAAGCATATTTTAAAGTAATCCAATTCGCTACAGCACAAATCAACTATAATTTCATAAGCAAATTCCCCATTTTCAATAATAAATCTTTTAAAAAGGTTTTTATCAATAAAGCAAACGGTTGCTTGTCCGATTGCAGTTACAGAGTATTGATTTATTTTATCTTTTAATGTAGTGGGAACACCGATGAACAATGGAGCTTTCGATATTTTTATTATTTGGTCTTTAGAATTACTTGAAATATGAATTTTTGCGAGGCCGTTTTGTAAGTAAATAATATTTGACGATAATGCTCCCTGCTGTAAAATGGTCTCCCCATTTTTAAAATGCACCTCTGCACAATTTTGGCCTAAATGCTCCAACTCCTCTACATTTAAAACTTTTGCTGCTGCCGACTTTATTTTACAATCTTCACAAACTGACATTCCTTAAATTTTCATACTGTGCAAATCTATAAAAATATATGTGAGCAAGATCACACTTTAGTTTAAATTTTGCAACATCACTTTTCTTGTAGGATTATCAGACATGTTAGTTCTTTGAATCAAAATTTTTGCAAACAATTAGTAAAGTTTAAAATAAAAAATATTGAATAATTTTAAATAAAATAAACTTAGGAATTATGGAAACAAAAATTGATCAGACATTAGATTGTAAAGGCTTGTCGTGCCCAATGCCAATGATGAAATTAGCCAAAGCAATGAAAAAGCTAAAATCAGGACAGGTTCTTGAAATGTTGGGAACAGACCCCGGCACAAAATCAGATATCCCCAACTGGTGCATAAAAACCGGAAATACCCTTCTCGAAACAACCGATTTGGAAGGAGGAGTCAATCGTTTTGTATTGCAGAAAAAATAAGTCTAAATCATGGAAGAAAAATCGGATGAACAAAAAGGCATATTAGGCGAATTATTTCAAACGTTTTTCGCAAAACACTGGCCCGTATGGGTCGGAGGGATTATTCTTGGCTTACTAAATGTATTCCTTTTTATGATTAAAAGTCCCTGGGGAGGTAGCGGCGGCTATAACAACTGGGGAGAGAATATCTATCAGGCAATAGGCTTTCTTGGTTTAGAAAATGTTACTTCAACAAATACCAGTTTATATGGTATGCTCAATATATTGATCATTCTTGGGGCTTTTGCCGGGGCACTTTTATCAAAAGAGTTTGCTTTAAGGATCCCACCTATTGGTGAATTGATAAAAGGTTTTATCGGTGGCGGATTAATGGCCATTGGGGCAACAATGGGTATTGGATGTACAATTGGCGGGTTCTTTAGTGGTATTCCTGCTCTTTCGGGAGGGGCAATATTCCTGACAATAGGTCTTTTTCTGGGTACTCTGGTTGCCCTGAAATATTTGTTTTGGGAAATGGAAACGTTTCCCGGATTTAGCACTGGTAAAAACAAAACATTATTGGCAGCATCCGAAAAAACAGGTGCATGGCAAAAATGGCTGGGATGGATTGTAATAATTATTGTATTTGTTCTGGCATATAATTACTTCGGAAACGACAATATTATAATGTCATGGTTTATAATTATTGGCCTTATGATGGGGTTGATCTGTCAGCGTTCGAGATTCTGTATTGTGGCATCGTTCCGCGACCCTTTTATGACAGGAAAATCATCAAGTACTGTTGGTGTAATAGCAGGGTTGATAATTGGACTTATCGGGTTTACGGCAATCAAGATATTCGGCATTGGTGCAGGCGACACAGCTTTACGTGCCAGGGAAATGACATGGGTATTTCCACATTTCTGGTTAAGGGCCCCTATCGGTGGCTTTATTTTCGGACTTGGAATGACAATAGCCGGTGGATGTGCCGTTGGGGCATTATGGAGATTTGGCGAAGGACAAGTAAAATTATGGGCAGCAGTGCTCGGGTTTTTACTTATTTCTCCTATATCCAAATTATTTATTGTTCCTGCCTTTGTAGATATGTTACCACATCATTTACGCTATAAAAATTTTATGCCCGATTATATTGGCTATGCATGGTCGGTTGTAATTGTTTTGGCAATACTATTTATATGGTATGTTTTTGTGAAATGGAATGAAAGGACCGGTAAGTTCAGTGCATATTAATAACGATAAAACAAAATCAATTATGTTTAAGCTAAAATCAAATATCATAGTTTTCAGTGTTCTGGCGATGCTCATTGTTTCGGGCTGTACGAATATTTATGAAAACGGAAAAGACCTTGCTTCGGTTTCAAAAACAAAAATCAAATCAATAACAGTAAAAGAATTAAAAACAAAATTTGAAGCTGAGGAAGAGTTTCTTTTGATAGATGTTCGCCAGTATAACGAATATCATAAAGGCAACATCGAAGGCTCATCTTTTATTTCGAGAGGAGATTTGGAATTAAAAATCCTCAATGATGAATT
>JAYENH010000353.1:0-3321 GCA_034721995.1 Bacteroidota bacterium | reverse complement strand
GTTCCCATCGCTTACCCATCCTTCGGCCTCAACAATCACACCTTCGACACCTGCACCATAAGGGCTTGAAACCGTACCGCTAATGCTGCCGTTGGGAAATACAAAACCGTAATCGCTGGTATCGCTACTTGCCAATACAACCCCGTATTCATTGTGGGGAATAGTGGCATATTCATGGATAATGCCGGGTATGGCATCGTTGTCGTCGTAATACAAGATGACATTATTGTTTACAAAGCCAATTTGTTCTCCATCTCGCTTAATTTCCACCGAACTTGGATTTGTAGAAAATCCCGAAAACGACCATGTAATTTTTACTTTGTCGGGATATTCACCTTCGGAGGCATCCATATTCATACTTTGTGCGTTAACATTCAAATTTCCACACATAAACATTATTATCACAAGCAATGTAACAATCCGGCAATCTTCTATTTTTATATTGAATTTATTCATGGCTCTATTTTTTATTGATTTTAATTTCATCATTATACCTTTTTTGAAGTTTCAATATTATTTTTTAAGGATATTCATGCTTTTTGTGCCTACATAATCCGGTGTAATTATCTTGTAATAATAATTTCCCGAGGCATAATTTTTTGAGCTGAATATTATAGAATGATTTCCTTTACCATACTTACCTGTGGCAAGTGTCTCGACATGTTCTCCAAAAACATTGAAAATGCATATTTCAAGATTGTTTTCTTCGGGAAGATAAAAACGTATTTCTGTTTCGCCGGAAAATGGGTTTGGTATATTCTGATATAAAACTATTGATTGATCCAGATAGCTATCGGGAGATGAATGATTAATTTTTTCAACAATTGCTATTTTGTTGTTGGCATAGTAATCATCGCCTTCTGTCCAGCTTACAATTTCGAGAGTTTCCTCGCCGTTTTCCGATTCGTCCCAAAGTTTCACTATAAATTTTTCGCCATCTGTCAAGCCATTGTTATCAAAAGAATAATTATCTGCACCCCAAATTGAAAGTGCAAGATTTCCGTTGGAAAAAACGCCAGAGCCAACCAACTTTCCGCTTTGCGAAAAGACCCCAATCTCATCACCTCTTTCGGGTTCGATATTCCACGCATCAAGAGGAATGCAAAGTGTCATATCCTTATCGGAGTTTTTTATTCCTGAATAATACTTCGGAATTGGGATTGTTCCTGCAAATTTAGCCGAACTGTAATTATTCGATGGATAAGTTAATGTTTCGACAGACTCCATTTTTATTTTATAAGCTTCGCCCGGGTTCATGTTGCCAATAATGTTTACATTGTATTGAGGCCAGAAGATAAGCCCTGCGCCATTTTTCACAATAATAATTTCTTCAACTATGGTTGAAAGCATATCGGCAATAGGCCCGGTAGGATGACGGAGATATCCTGTTAATCCCCAACCCTCGTTGATTATTAAATGTGTGTTTTCGGGAATTACCGAAGGCCCTAAAATTTCAAGAATATCGGCAACAAGCATTTTTATCTGATAGCCTTTGCCAATAGTAATATCCCCAATGAGGTCGGTTGTGTAAAAGGGCCAATAAACATTTCCGTCTTCATCTTTTACAATTGTTACATTGCTGACAATATCATTCAAAACACTGTCGATGCCGGGTTCGGGTGGATTTATGTAGGTCGAGAAAATACTCCAGTCCTGTGGCAGGCTTATACTTTGGGTGATATTTACAGGCGGCTCCGAAATATAAACGCTGGCCGTTTCGGTGCATGCCTTATCGTCGGTAACAGTAACCGTATATGCTCCTTCGGGTATTGCATTTATGTCCTGACTTGTCGAATCGTTCGACCAAAGATATGAGTAGGGCATTGTTCCGCCTGTAACCGTAAGGTCGGCTATTCCGTCCGATGCCCCGGCAATGCTGACACTTGTCCCTGTAATTGACAAGGCAAGGATGTCAGGCTCAAAAATAATTGCAAAATTATTTACCTGGCAAGCACTGTCGTCGGTAATTGTCAGGTAATATGTTCCGTAGGCAAGAAGGCTTAAATCTTCGGTTGTTTCTAAGAAAGTAGTATCGAAACTAAAACTCCACTCGAAAGCGAAAGGCGGGATGCCCCCTGAAACACTTAGGTCTATATCGCCATCGGAATCGCCATGGCACGAAACATTGTTTTTAACGAAACCGGGCACAATAAGGTCGGTTTGATTTACTGTGATATCGTCGTTAATTAAACAGCCATCATCGTCGGTTATTGTAAGGTCGTAAGTACCGGCAAAAAGGACTGTCCGGTCTTCGCTTGTTGCACCGCCTGGCCATTCAAAAGTAAAGGGTGGGAAATCGCCATCAATGGTCAGGTCAATTTCACCGGTCGAATCACCGTGGCAAACGACATGTCGAATATCGTAATCCCTGGTGGGTGCATCAGGCTGGGTAATAGTCATTGAATTAATCGAAGTAGAGCTTTCGGTATCGGTAACTGTTACATTGTATGTTCCTGCAACAATGTCAACAAGGTCTTCCATAGTCATCCCGTTCGACCATTCGATTGTAAATGGACTTGCACCCCCGGATATTGTCATATCAACAATACCATCGCTGTAGCCATAGCATGTAACATGTGTAGCCGACAATGAAGTATTTAGGATTTCGGTTCCTGTAATTTCCAGATCGAACGAACCGTTTGCCAAACCAACACCTAAAATTCTTACATAATAAATGCCCTGGACAAGTGTATCGAGGGTTATTTGCGATTTTGCCCCACAGAAATTATCGTTAAATGCAAAATAATTAGTCGAATCACAGTCTTCGTAAAGTTCCATTTCGGTATCGAAATTCGATCCGCACAGCGAAATTGTAACAGATTTATAATCGACATTGATTGTAAAATATGCCCACTTATCAGAATTCTGCAATACTAAGCCCGAAATGGCAGGGTCGTTCACAGTACCATAGTTTATGGCTTGTCCGCAGTCTTCGCCCGAGAACTCACAACTGCCATCGTCGTAATTTGCCAAAGGATCGTAATTCAGGCCTGCCGGATTTGTACAGCCCGGGATTCTTAATGTTTCATAAGCCCCCATGTCGATGGTGTCGTTTTGTATTCTTGCACCATCGCCCAAATCAGTTGTTGGAAGTGCCAGCCCGGTTGTGTCGGGCGTGCCCGCATTTACACATGGCGATTCAGGATAGAGAGACCAATTGGCCGAAAGTGCATCGTAGCCGGAACCTGTGCCTGAGCTTGGAGAAATAAATAATGGCGGGGAGCTGATATTTTCGATACCGCCCGAAAATCCTTGAATATTGGAATAACTGACACAATCTTAATTGATTCAGTCCTGAATATCAGTTATTCCAATATTCAA
>JAYENH010000352.1:0-3325 GCA_034721995.1 Bacteroidota bacterium | reverse complement strand
CAGTAATGCGGACATACACACACTTGCAAGACAAAAATATAATAATTAACCGCAGGGGGATTGGGTTTTTTGTATCGGACAAGGCAAACGAAATTGTAAAAGATATTGTAAAAAAGCAATTTGTTACGGCAGAACTTCCTTTATTGTTTAAAACAATGGAGATGCTCAAACTTACAATACATGAAGTATCAGAATATTATAATAATTGGAAATTGAACTTAAAAGATAATCAATCATGAAAAAAATAAGTAATAAAATATTGTTAGCTACCTTTATTGTAGGAATAATAATATCAATAGCAATTTTAGTTACATTTAAAATAATGATGTAGATAAAGAATGGAGTATTGGAGTAATGGAATGTTGGAATAGAACTTTAGACAATTGACTGTTTCCTACTTGTATGTTTTTTTTTACCATATCAACAACTACAAAAGTCTCAAAGGCTTTTGTAGTTTACCATAAACCTCAGCTGATAAAAAAAAAGTGGTACTCATATTACAGGTGGTTTATTCATAATGCTTTGCCTTATTGTTACTTCTGGTGGTAAAAAAAAATATGCACATAATAAAAATTTGTCTGATTAGAGTCAAAACCTCTAATTCATTAAAGTAATAGCAAATATCATAATAAAAGATACTATTATACTATCCTTTTTCGATTTGTGAAAGGGTTTTGTATTTTTGCACTTTCCATTTTTTATATTGATTGCAAACAAATACATTATTCTGTTAAAAAATATTAATATGAGAATAATTAAACTACTATTTACAGTTTACCTTATTTTTCAGGTTTTTTCAATTGGTTTAGCACAAATCGACACAATACATGTCGAAGAGATTCTTGTTAAAGTAAAACAATCGGGAAATCTTTTAAAATCGTGTATCAATGCAAAATCGCTTGAGTTAAACAACAAACATGATGTGGGCGAAATTTTTTCTTCCGAGGCCGGATTCGGAGTAATCAAAAGAGGAAATTATGCAATGGAACCGGTGTTACGTGGCTTCAAATATGAACAGTTGAATGTTCAATACAACAATGGATGCACTAGTGCTAATGCTTGCCCAAACCGAATGGACCCGGCTATTTCGCAGGTAGCTCCCGAAGACATCGAAAAAATCGAAGTAATAAAAGGCCCTTATAGTGTAAGGTTTGGACAATCGTTCGGGGGGCTTATAAATGTGGTAACCAAATTGCCGCTCAAAACCGATAAGTTTAAAATTAAAGGATCGGTAAACGGTGGTTATAAATCCAATGGGTCAAGCACATACAGTGGTGTTGATCTTTTTATGGCCAATAAAAAATACGATGTAACTTTAAATGCAGGCTATAAAAATTTCGGAGATTACAAAAGTGGCGATGATCAGGAAATTGCTTCTTCGTTTAAGCGAGTTGGATATTCTACGAAATTTGGATACAATTTTTCTAATAATCAAAGGGTGCAACTAAACTGGAACCAGGGCTTCGCAACTGATATAAAACATGCCGGATTGCCTATGGATGCAAACAAAGATAATTCCAGTTTATTATCGCTCGATTACATGGGGCAGAACCTTTCGGAAAGGCTGTTTTCGCTAAAAGTAAAAATCTATGGTTCGTATGTCGACCACGAAATGGACAATGCCCAACGCCCTAACTATGCAATGACCCACGCAGTAACTCCTGTAACCGCACAAGTAATTGGAGGAAGAGCGGAATTAGGATTGAAAATGTCGGGAAATACCTTGACTTATATTGGCGTTGATTATAAATCGATAGGGAAGAATGGTACACGTACCCGCGAAGTTTTAGTTAATGTTTGTACCGATCCGCCAACAACTTTTGACCCTCCAAAAATATTTGAAGATTTGGTATGGCAGGATTCAAAAATAAATGACATGGGCGCATATATCGAAAACCGTTTTAAGATCAACGATGATTTATTGTGGGTCATGGGCGCAAGACTCGATATGGTAAGTTATCAGATTAATGACCCTGCACCCGATTTCAACGAACATTATAACAATGACATAACTCCCGACAACCAGATAAATGTTGCGGCAAATACATCGCTGAAATGGCAGGTTGGAAAAAACACAGAATTACAATGGGCAGTGGGCCGTGGTATCCGTTCTCCCAAATTAGACGAAATGTTTATCAACCATTTCAGCATAGGCATGGATGCTTATGAATATTTAGGAAACCCAAACCTGAAACCGGAGGTAAATTACCAGTCAGACATTAGGGTAAACCATAGATGGAACAATGCAACAGCTTATGTAAATGTATTTTATAGCTACCTGAATAATTATATTTTAGCAAAAGTAGATACTTCGCTCGATAAAAAATTCCTGACATGCAAACCGCCTGCCCATGCAAAACGATTTGTCAATATTGATGAAGCATACATGTATGGTTTCGAAATGGGGTTTAACATCAGGTTCTTGAAAACGTTCAACTATTCGTTATCGGCAGGATATACTTATGCGCAAAACATTACATGGGATGAGCCATTGTCCGAAATTCCGCCTTTTACTTTGAATTCTTCGGTGGGATACAAAACAAACAAATTTGAGACATTGCTAAGTGCAAGAATCGTAAGCGGGCAAACCAGGATTGCCGGATCGTTTGACGAATCAACTACTCCTGCTTATGAATTGTTTGATATCACGGTAGAATACAACCCAATCGAAATGATTGAGGTGTTTGCATCGATAACAAATATTTTTGACAAAAATTATGTTGACCACCTGAGCAGGGTCTATAAAAACATGGATGTTTCGAGTTTATATTACGAACCCGGAAGAAGTTTTAATATTGGTGTTAAAGTGAACTTTTAATTTATAGTTGATTATAGAAGAAGATTTTATTATCTGAATTATATTTTCAAACTTTTGAGCTTGTGTTGAAACTCTGAACCCTGATCCTTTTAGCCCTAAATCTTATTGTAAAAAAAATGGGTAAGCTACTTATATCGCACCGCTACAACCGTTTACCCTTGCTTCCTTCCGGATCTGGGGGAGTTCAACAGGAGCTGGTCGCATAAGACTTACCCAGTGCAAAAGTAGTAATAAATATATATACAAACCAAGAAATTCTTTCCAGAGAAAAAATAAAAAAGTAATTCCTGCCTTTTTGCGTTTTATTATTATTCAGCCTAAAAACAAGTATATTTGCAAAAATTACAAAAACATATTAATATGGATAAAAAGAATGAAGCATTTTTAAAATCAACCATGACTTCGGGAGCGGTTTTAGGTTTAGCATTAATATTTTTCTCGGTGCTTGTCTATATTTTTAATGCCAGCCTAAAGACAGGCATGTCGTATATCACCTACATTATAATA
>JAYENH010000351.1:0-3328 GCA_034721995.1 Bacteroidota bacterium | reverse complement strand
GAAAGATGGGGATATTTTAAGTGAAGATTATATTGATGACCTCGGAAGCAAAGAGCAAAAAGATGTCGCCGACCAGATAAACCGTCGTACTCAGTTCCAGATTTTATCCGACGATTTTGAAACCAAACTGGCCCCGAAAGCAGCACCTGTTTATAAAGACCCTTATGCCGAAGATGATATAGAAGATGAGGAAAATTAACTTTGCTATATTTATTATGATGATTAACAAATTTCGATAAAGAAAACTTTATTTGCCCTCGCTTTTTTTGAGGGACAACAAAACTAAAAGGAGCGTCTCGAAATATTGAGACGCTTTTTTTGTGTAGACAATTCTATGACCAAACAAGCAAATATAAAAAAAATGAATACAGAATCGCGATATATGCAGCGCGGAGTTTCGGCATCGAAAGAAGATGTACATGCCGCCATCAAAAATGTAGACAAGGGGGTTTTTCCTAAAGCTTTTTGTAAGATAATTCCCGATATTTTGGCCGGCGATCCCGATTATTGCAATATTATGCACGCCGACGGGGCCGGGACAAAATCATCCCTTGCATACATGTATTGGAAAGAAACCGGCGATCTGTCGGTTTGGAAAGGTATTGCCCTCGATGCCATAATTATGAACTTAGACGATCTGCTTTGTGTGGGTGCAACCGAAAATATATTATTGTCCTCAACAATTGGCAGAAATAAGAATCTGATTCCCGGTGATGTTATTTCAGCAATAATAAATGGCACCGAAGAATTTTTAAGCGAACTTCGGAAACTTGGGATTTCAATATATTCTACCGGAGGCGAAACTGCCGATGTGGGCGATCTGGTGCGTACAATTATTGTTGATTCCACCGTAACCTGCCGGATGAAACGGAATGAAGTTATATCAAACGATAGGATTTCTGCGGGTGATGTTATCGTAGGTTTATCATCATCGGGGCAGGCAAGTTACGAAACCGGGTACAATGGCGGAATGGGCAGCAACGGACTGACCTCTGCACGGCATGATGTGTTTTCGAAATACCTTGCCTCGAAATATCACGAAAGTTTCGATAATTCAATTTCTGAGGATCTGATTTATTCCGGTACTTACAAATTAACCGACGAAATAGATGGAACCGGCCTTGATGCAGGAAAACTTGTGCTTTCGCCAACCCGCACTTATGCACCGGTAATAAAAGCTGTATTAACCGAAATGCGTTCTAATATAAATGGTATGGTGCATTGCTCTGGCGGGGCACAAACCAAAGTTCTTAATTTTGTCGATAAGCTACACATAATTAAGGACAACATGTTTGAAACTCCGCCATTGTTTAGGATTATTCAGGAAGAATCGGGAACATTGTGGCAGGAAATGTACAAAGTATTTAACATGGGGCATCGTTTTGAAATTTATCTGCCCAAAGAATTTGCAAAGCGGATAATCGAAATTTCGGAAAGTTTCAATGTCGAAGCAAAAATAATCGGATATTGTGAGGCATCAGAAAAAAAGCATTTAACGATAAAGTCGGAGTGGGGGAAGTTTGAATATTAATAAAAGCCCATAAGGGGTGTAATCATTAGCATAGGGTGTAGCCCTATGTATTAATAAATATAAAAATATGAGCAAAAAAGATATAGTATTAGACAGGCTCGAAGGGGTGAAAATCCGTTTCGAGGAGATTGGCCAGTTGATTACCGACCCCGAAATAATTTCCGATATGAAAAGGTACATCAATCTAAGCAAGGAATATAAAAACCTTGAACCAATTGTTGCAGCATACAAGGAATATAAAAATGTGGTAGATAATATTGCATCGACAAAAGAAATGCTTGGAGTCGAAAAAGATGCAGAAATGCGGGAAATGGCAAAAATGGAGCTTGATGAATTTGTCCTGAGAAAGAAAAATCTTGACGAGGATATTAAATTATTGCTGATTCCAAAAGATCCTCAGGATGAAAAAAATGCAATAGTTGAAATCCGTGCCGGTACCGGTGGCGATGAGGCCAGCATTTTTGCCGGCGATTTATATCGAATGTACACAAAGTATTGTGAGGGCAAAAAGTGGCGCATCAATGTTACATCTTTTACCGAAGGCACAGTGGGCGGGTATAAGGAAGTTATTTTCGAAGTTTCGGGCAACAATGTTTATGGTATCCTTAAATACGAATCGGGTGTTCACCGTGTGCAGCGTGTGCCACAAACCGAAACACAGGGAAGGGTGCATACTTCGGCAGCATCGGTGGCAATATTGCCCGAAGCCGATGAGTTTGATATCGATCTGAAAAACGAGGATATCCGCCGCGATGAATATTGTTCGTCAGGCCCCGGTGGCCAATCGGTAAACACTACGTATTCGGCTATTCGCTTAACTCATATTCCTACCGGGATTGTGGTTACATGCCAGGATCAGAAATCGAAGTTGAAAAACTTAGACAAGGCCATGACCGAATTACGGACACGCCTGTACAACCTGGAATATCAAAAATATTTGGACGATATTTCGAGCAAGCGAAAAACTATGGTCTCCACCGGCGACAGGTCTGCAAAAATCAGAACTTATAACTGGCCGCAAGGCAGGGTAACCGATCACCGAATAAACCTTACTTTGTATAACCTGCCTGCAATTATCGATGGCGATATACAGGGGATTATCGACAAGTTGCAAATGACCGAAAATGCCGAGATATTAAAAGAGAGTGAGATGGGGTAAAGTTGGAAGACGGAAGACAGAAGATGGAAGTCGGAAGATGGAAAATGGAAGATGGAAAATTGAAGACGGAAAACGGAAGTTGTAAGAATAGTTGGGATATTGGAAATATCAATTGGCAAAAATGCAAAATACAAACCTGCATCATAGACAGGGTATTTATAGGAATCAGGGCTTTTGAGGGCAGGAGACTAATGTTTTATTTTTGTATATTTGTTGAAAATAAATAATATGATAATTGAAAGAACTCATAACGAAACCCTGATACGAGTACCCAACTATGTAAACATTGAAGGGGTACAAAGAATAATAGATTATATCCGATATCAGGAAGTTACAGCAAAGTCGCAAGCCATACAAAAAGATGTAGACAAACTTGCTGAAGAAGTGAATCAAAGTTGGTGGGAAAAGAATAAGGATACTTTTCTTAAATGATAATTACCGTAGATACGAATATTGTATTTAGTGCATTATTAAATTCATATAGTGTTATTGGTGATATACTACTAAATTCACAGGAGCAGTTTAAGTTTAGAAGCTGTACATATTTATGCCATGAGATAGAGTTTCATTGGGAAAAATAATATCATTATCAAAACTTTCTGAATTGGAATTGAGAGAATCTCAGAGAATTATCTATA
>JAYENH010000350.1:0-3331 GCA_034721995.1 Bacteroidota bacterium | reverse complement strand
AAAGCTCCGGTAGGAGCGACATATTGGGCAAAGTCGAATCTTATTGGCAAGAGAGCCAGGACTGACATGACCTGCTATTCTTAAATTCACGAATAAAAAGTGTAAACTGAGAAATGAAAAATCCCAAATATTATACGTGTTTTATTTTGATTTAAAATAAATAAAATAATTACTTTTGCAACGCAATTGCCCAGATGGCGGAATTGGTAGACGCGCTGGTTTCAGGGACCAGTGTCCGCAAGGACGTGCAGGTTCGACCCCTGTTCTGGGTACAATTTTCGATAAAAGTTTTCGGGGTATAGCGCAGCTGGTAGCGTGCTACGTTCGGGACGTAGAGGTCGGGCGTTCGAGTCGCCCTACCCCGACAATTAATTCTTTTTATTTTTCCAAAATAGTTTCCATCAATTGGAGAATCGCAATTTGCTGATTGATATTTTCGAACCTTTTCCTTATTCTTTTCAGTAGCACCCGGTAGCTTTTTATTTCAATCAGGTTTCAGTATTAATTGTACTTTTGGTCTGGAATTATTAAAAACAAAAATGAACAAAGAACGTGTACTAAGCGATAGAGACCTTTGGTATTTAATTGCACAAAGCTCGCTGGGGAAGAACCATCGACCACTAAACCTTTGTGGGGCTAATTTAAAAGGTGCTAATTTATTTGGGGCAAACCTGCAAGCTGCCGATTTGCGAAAAACTAATCTGAAATATGCCGATTTGCGCGGAGCAAAGCTTGAGTTTGCTTTGTTTGACGAATCAGATTTAAGCGAAGCAAATTTTACTGAGGCAGATTTACGATCGACGAGTTTTAAATCTGCCAGGCTTTTTCAGGCCAGATTAGATAAGGCAAATGCATCAAATTCGGAATTTTCTTATGCAAACCTAATGACTGCAAGCCTGCGCGATTGCGATTTCAACGGATCAAATATGCAGGCTGCCAATTTTAGTGGGGCAAAATTGTCGATGACTATCTTCGACGGGGTCGATTTATCAAAGGCTGATTTCAGCAATACCTCCCTGCGTTCTTGTTATTTAAAAGGTGCATTATTGTCGGATGCCATACTTGATAGCGAGAACTTAATGATTGTAAATAATCTAAGGTTTTAGACTGCTTAAATGGCTATGAAAGATTATTCAATTTATAATCCATTGTATGGCTCTGAAATTTAGCCATTCAATAGTCATTCAGTGGTCATTCAGTGGTTCTTCCACTTTTAGTTTGCATTCTTCTTCCGGTACATTCTTTTTCTGTATCAAAGGCTGGTGGATACAAAAACCGGAATCTTTTAACCTTTAACCCGTGGGACTTCTCAACTTTTCAAGCTCTCTTCTTATGTCCCTTTTCCACGAATTACGGTATGTACTGTATAAATCAAAATCTTTAAATCGGTGTACAGCGACATGTTTTCGATGTATATAATGTCGTACTTTAAGCGTTCGATCATTTGATCGACATTTTCGGCATAACCATATTTTACTTGCCCCCACGATGTTATTCCGGGACGCACTTTTTGCAGGTGTGTATAGTGAGGGGCTTTCGGAACAATACGGTCGATAAAATATTGACGCTCGGGACGGGGGCCAACCAGCGACATATCACCAATTAATACATTATAAAACTGTGGGATTTCATCGAAACGCGATTTACGCATAAATAGGCCGAAGTTTGTAATGCGGCTATCGTTGCGGCTCGAAAGTGCAGGTCCTGCTTTTTCGGCACCAATATACATCGATCGGAATTTATAAATAATAAAAGGTTTTCCATATCGGCCAATCCTTTCGTGCGAGTAGAGTATGGGGCCTTTTGATGATAGTTTTACGCTAATCGACAGAAATATATAAAACGGAGTAAGGAGTATTAATGCAATAACTGAAATTAGTATGTCTAAAACCCTTTTTAGGTTTTCTTCCCAGGCTGCCATCAAATCATGAGATATCTGAATTAAAGCTACACCATATAACGACGACATTCTAACTTTTCCTGTTAATATATCATACATATCAGGAATTACTTTTACAACTATATCAAAGCTTTCGAGTTTATTGATGATTCTTCCTATTTCGTTATGCTCGTTCGATTCAATTGCAATAATTATTTCTTCTATTTTATATTTTCTTATAATATCGGGGAGAGTATCAATGTTGCCGAGGTTCTCGATATAATTTCCCAATAAGTATTTTGCTTTTTTGTGTACCGATACAAAACCAACGAAATAATTTCCGGCAGATTTTTCTTTTCCGTTTATTTCTTTGAATAATTCTACTGCTTTTATGTTGCTTCCTACTATTATTGTATTGAAGCCAATAATCCTGTCCTGAATTTTATGTGTTGTGCGTGTAGTGATTATCAGACGTGGAATGTAGGTGAGGAAAAAATGAAGGCCAATCAGCACGGCAAATGAATAATAATAGTTTTTATAGCTAACAACCCAGTCGTCTAAAATTAAAACAAAGAAAATTACTACACCTCCCATAATGGTAATTACAAGGGTTGATCCAATTTCTTTTAATCTTGATTTGCGATAAACATTTTTGTAATAACCTGTTATGTAATAAAAAAGAAGCCAAAAGACAGGAATAAGAATCAGGGCAGTATAAAAATTATTATCAAATTCTACGGGTATTTTATATCCAAAGCGTTGAGGCTCGACAAAAAGCTTTCTGAAAATAAAAAATAATGTCCATGCAGATGATGCTGATAAGAAATCTGTTATCAGATATTTTGCTGTATGTAATTTTTTGTTCATTAATAATGAATGAGTTTTATGTTGTCGATTAATACCTCTGCTCTTTCAACAGTATCTTTTTTTGCAACAGCAAAATAAACAGTATAATTATCAGCATTAAAATTTATTGTTGAAATATAGCTTAAATCAATATAGATTTTATTCCAGTGATACATTGGATTTATTAACATAATTGGTTGATTTACCAGACTCCCTGATGTTTTAATATTCAGCCCAACAACAAATTCATGGTTACATTTATAATCCATTTCGAAATATAGCGACGAACCGGGTTCGGGGAAAGTATAATTATTAATGCTTTCTGCTTTAAAATCCTCGAACTCCCCTTTTAACTCAATTTTAGCTACATTCGAACCATTGGCAATTGAATCAGTAATTCCAACATGGCTACTCGTTGTTGTGTCGAGGCTTATTCCTGGATCCTCGAAGTTTTCATACCAATCTATAATTATTTCATCACGGTATTTTACTTCTGGTTCCAATAATAACACCTCAGTTCCAATCAATACAGTATCTACCTGATATTTTGTGTAAAACGGATATTTTGCCCTGCTCGCGGCAATTCCATTTTTTTTTATTCCGGGT
>JAYENH010000349.1:0-3337 GCA_034721995.1 Bacteroidota bacterium | reverse complement strand
GGAGGGGCAATTGTAAGTATTTCCACCGTTAAGAAACTTGCAGCTTATCATCAATACTATGCTGTAAACCGTGCCGTAGAATCAGCTTTAAGAGCAACAGGGTATTCTTTAGAAAAAGAAACACCTGTAAGTATGGTAATGGAATCGCCTGAAAGTTATGGTGTTGCAGGAGTTAAAACACAACCCAAAGGCGATAGAAAAGGGGGCGTTGTTTGGCATACACAAGGAAGTGGTAAATCACTTTCAATGGTTTTCTTTACAGGAAAAATTGTTTTGGCATTAGATAATCCAACAATTTTGGTAATCACAGACCGTAACGATTTAGACGACCAGTTATTTGATACATTCGCTTCATCAACACAACTTTTACGGCAAGAACCCAAGCAAGTTGAAAATCGAGAAGATTTAAAAGAAAAATTAAAAGTTGCTTCGGGCGGTGTAATATTTTCAACCATTCAGAAATTTCAACCTGACCCGCCTGCGCGTGGAAGCACGCGGGCAGGTAATGGTAATGTTTATGAAACATTATCTGAAAGAGAAAACATTGTTGTTATTGCAGATGAAGCACACAGGACACAATACGGTTTTAAAGCCAAAACAATAGATGATAAAAACGAACAAGGCGTTGTGATTGGTAAGAAAATTGTTTACGGTTTTGCAAAATATATGCGTGATGCTTTACCAAATGCGACTTACCTTGGTTTTACAGGTACTCCAATAGAAAATACTGATACGAATACGCCTGCCGTTTTTGGAAATTATATTGATGTTTACGACATCGCCCAAGCGGTAGAAGATGGTGCAACCGTTCGTATTTATTATGAAAGCAGATTGGCGAAAGTAAATTTGAGCGAGGAAGGCAAACAATTGGTTGCCGATTTAGATAATGAACTCGACCAAGAAGATTTAACCGATACACAAAAAGCAAAAGCCAAGTGGACACAGCTTGAAGCATTAATTGGAAGTGAGAATCGAGTTAAAAATATTGCCTTAGATATTGTAAATCATTTTGAACAACGCCAAGAAGTTTTTGACGGAAAAGGAATGATTGTTTCAATGTCGAGAAGAATTGCAGCCGACCTTTACGATGAGATTATAAAAATCAAACCAGAATGGCACTCTGATGATTTGGATAAAGGAGTTATTAAAGTTGTAATGACTTCGGCAAGTTAGGACGGACCAAAAATTGCCAAACATCATACTACAAAACAACAAAGAAAAACCCTTGCCGACCGTATGAAAGATACGGAAGACGAATTAAAATTGGTTATTGTTCGTGATATGTGGTTAACAGGTTTTGACGCTCCAAGTATGCACACTTTGTATATTGACAAGCCAATGAAAGGTCATAACCTTATGCAAGCAATTGCAAGGGTAAACAGAGTTTATAAAGATAAACCGGGCGGATTGGTTGTTGATTATCTTGGCATTGCTTCTGATTTAAAAAAGGCACTTTCTTTTTATTCGGATGCAGGAGGAAAAGGCGACCCAACAATTTTGCAAGAACAAGCAGTTGAATTGATGTTAGAAAAACTTGAAGTAGTTTCACAAATGTTCCATAAGTTTCCTTATGAAGAATATTTTGAAGCTGAGACTTCCAGAAAATTATCAATGATTCTTTCAGCCGAAGAACATATACTCGGTTTAGAAGATGGAAAGAAAAGATACATAAATGAAGTAACAGCACTTTCAAAATCATTTGCTATTGCCATACCCCACGAGCAGGCAATGGATGTAAAAGATGAAGTTGCATTTTTTCAGGCAGTAAAAGCGAGGTTAGCAAAATTTGACCTGTCTGCGTGCAACGCACAGGCAGGCGGAACTGGTGTTGGCAGAACAGATGAAGAAATTGACCTGTCTGCGTGCGGACACGCACAGGCAGAAACTACAATCCGTCAAGTAATAGACAAAGCATTAGTTTCTGAACAAGTGATTGATATTTTTGATGCTGCAGGAATTAAGAAGCCTGACATTTCTATTCTTTCAGAAGACTTTCTTTTGGAATTGAAAGGAATGGAACATAAAAATGTGGCATTGGAAGTTTTGAAAAAGCTACTGAATGATGAAATAAAATCTCGTTCAAAAAAGAACTTGGTAAAAAGTAAATCCTTAATGGAAATGCTTGAAAACTCCATTAAAAAATATCACAACAAAATATTGACTGCTGCCGAAGTAATGGACGAACTCATAAAATTGAGTAAGGAAATCGTAAATATGGACAGTGAAGCCAAAGCAATGGACTTAACTGATTTTGAATATGCTTTTTATACCGCAGTATCAGACAATGACAGTGCAAAAGAATTAATGGAAAAAGATAAATTAAGAGAACTTGCAGTAATCTTGACTGAAAGAGTAAAAGCAAACGCATCAATTGACTGGACAATAAAGGAGAGTGTAAGAGCAAAATTGAAAGTGATAATAAAACGGACTTTGAGACAATTTGGATATCCACCAGATATGCAGAAACTGGCAACAGAAACCGTATTGAAACAAGCTGAATTAATTGCAAATGAGTTAACAAATGAATAAGCCCACCTGTCTGTGTGCATCGCACAGGCAGGCGCTAAAGCCATACACACCTGCCCGTTACGCAGGCGGGTTGCCAAGTCGCTCGAAAGCCCATCGCTTCATACACCAACCGAAATAATAAAATTTATACGGTCTGCCCCCGACAATTTCGGAGAATAAATAAATACAGGTTAAAAGCTGCATACTTTAGAACTTAGATTTGCAGCAAAACAAAACGATGGCCGGTTATTTGGCAAACACAAACAGTAATTTATGGTTAAACAATATTACCAATAATGTAACCCTTACTACGACTATAATACTTTGTTGAAACAGTATATGTGACAACAATATTTTTAAACAGGTTTATTTGTTCTTCAAGTTTTGCGAAATAGATATTTACCATTTTAAGTTCTCTAATTTTTGTTCATCCCTTAAATACATTTCGTAAATACCTGCCCAAATCATATAATCATCGACATCACCTATTTCGCCTTTTTCAAACTTTTTGTAAAACAATTTTGTTGTCAGTGAATACTTCTCTTCAAAATGCTTTAAGTCTTTTTCAATATTGTATAAGCCAAGTTTTAATTCGTCGATTTGATAATTTATCATTTTATTGAAAAAACTGTCCTTGTCGGGATGTAATAACATTACTTGCTTTAAACGTTGTTCTGTTATTTCGGATAATTGTAACTGTATCATAATACTTCTTTTATGTTTGCAAAATTAGCAATAATTTTATAGCTGTTCTCCTTATATTTCAACAAAAAGGACAATTCTCATGAATTGTCCTTTTGAAATGTTTTTATTCCCACCTATTTGTGGA
>JAYENH010000348.1:0-3346 GCA_034721995.1 Bacteroidota bacterium | reverse complement strand
CAGCGGTCAGTTGTTGTGTTGCGCGATTACGAAGGATATTCGTACAAAGAAATTGCAGAAATTACAGAATTGAGCGAATCGCAGGTTAAAGTGTATATTTACAGGGCAAGGTTGTTTTTGAAAAATTACATTGGAAGCACCGAAGCTGTGGTTTAATTTTAAATGAGAAAAGTGATGTTGATAACAAGAAATAATTACGAAGAATTTTTTATTGATTTCCTTGATGGGAATTTACACCCTGAACTTGTAAAGGAATTTCATGATTTTCTCGCATCGAACCCCGACCTGAAAGCGGAGTTGGATGAAATGAAAAATATTGATGAAATTTCGATTCAACAAGAGGATGATATTTTTGATAGAAAAGAAAAGCTCAAAAAAGATGAATACGAATTGCTTCCGAATTTATCAGCCGATTTCGACAAATATGCAATCGCCTATATCGAACATGATTTAAACCCCGAACAAGAACAAGAATTTGACAATTATTTAATCCTGAACACTGCAAAAAAGAAAGCATTTCAATTATTTCTGAAAACAAAACTTACAGCCGATCAAAATATTCAGTTTAAAGAGAAATCGTCGTTAAAACGGGTATTGGTTTTTGGCCTGTCGCGAAGAAATTTCTATACTGCTATTTCGATTGCAGCAAGTTTCCTTCTGATTTTTTCATTGTTTCAAATTTCAGGCAATGGTGATGACATGGAGAACCAGTCAAGATTTAGTCATCAGCAAAAAACTGAAAACGTTGATTTCGAAACAGTAAGCGGGCAATTGGCCGAAAAACCTATCTCAAAGGATAAAAAAGAAAAAAAGCAGCAACCCGAATCAAAGGAGATTTTTAAGAAAGAAAACCTTTCGAAGTCGAAAAAAAACAGAGAAGCTAAAAGGAAAAGTGAAAAAGAACTTAATAGTCAAGCTCCACAGATTGAACCGAAATCGTTGAAAAAAGATGATTTTAAAAAGGCAAATAAGAAATATAATGCAATTGAAAAAGAATTGCAGAAAATAAGTCCAAAATCGGTTAAGCCAAACCTGAAGAAAAAAACATCGCCATCGAAAAGAGTATTAAAACCTGTTGAAGTACATTCGCAAGGCTTGCTTGCAAGTGTTTCGCTAAAACAAAAAGAAGAAAACAAATACCTGAACCTTCGACAGTTGGCAACCCGTTTTTTCAAAAAGAAAGTGTTAAAGCAAAAAGAAGAAGATATAAACCCCGATAAAATTAATTTGTGGGAAATAGCTGATGCCGGGGTTGAAAGAATAAACAAAGTTACCAAAAACGAAATTGACATAATCCGCAAATACAACACCGAAGGCGACCTGATAGCTTATGCCTACAACTCACCAAACCTTTCGTTCCGGAAAAGTGTGAAGAATAAGTAACTTTTTTCGATGCAAATGACATAGAACACTGATGACTCTGATTGAGCGGATTTACACGGATTTTTCAAATACGACTAATCCTTAAATACGACATCTATATCAATATCGCTATCATCAGTATAGTTACCCTTTGCATAAGAATCAACCATTACTTGACTAATTCATATTACTGAATCTCTGGATATTACAATCAATTTGTAAAAACATAGCAAAAAAAAGCAAAAATATAGTACTATGTATTGCATAATATCAAATAAAACATATATCTTTGCAAAGAATATTTACTTGTAATGTATAGTACTGTGTGTTTGATTGTAAATTCGGAACTCAGAATAGAGAACTCAAAATTAAGAAAATATGAAATTGGAAAATACAAAAGCGCAAATGCGTAAAGGTGTGTTGGAGTATTGTATCCTTTTAATTCTATCGCAAAAAGATTCGTATGCCAGCGACATTATCAAAAAGCTGAAAGAATCGAAACTGATAGTTGTTGAAGGAACACTTTACCCATTGCTAACCCGATTAAAAAATGCCGGCTATCTTAGCTACCGCTGGGAAGAATCGAGCCAGGGGCCACCCCGAAAATATTACGAACTTACCAAGCCAGGCATGGAGTTCTTAGAAGAGCTTGATGCTTCGTGGAAGGACCTTGTTGGTGCAGTAGAAAGCTTAAACCAAAACCTTTAAACTAAATGATCATGAAAAAAACATTCACAATTAACATAAGCGGCACTATTTTTCATATTGATGAAGATGCCTACGAAAAGCTCCGGAACTATCTCGGACTTATTCATAAACGTTTTTCAAAAAACGAGGAGGGAAAAGAAATAATTTTAGATATTGAATCACGTATTGCTGAATTATTTACCGATTGTTTGCAGGAATCGAAAGAAGTAGTTTCGCTTGGCGATGTTGAGGAAGTAATTGAAATAATGGGCGATCCCAACGAATTTGATGAGGCAGAGGAAAGTAGTTCTGAAACCGAATATAAACCGGGCTCTAAATTTAAAACCGGCAAACGATTGTATCGCGATTCAGATACACGAATATTCGGGGGTGTAGCAGCCGGTATTGGCGCGTACTTTGGTATCGATCCGGTGATTATCCGTATCCTGTTTATCATAACGGCCTTTTTTCAAATTGGGATTGTAGCTTATGTAATACTATGGATTGCCGTTCCGCTTGCTCGAACAACGGCCCAAAAACTCGAAATGCGTGGCGAAAGGGTTACTGTGTCGAATATCGAAAAGTCGATTACGGAAGAATTTGATGAAGTAAAAAGCAATTTCAGGAATTTCAAAAACTCGAAAGGCTACACGCGCACAAAAGAAAACATTAGCCCTGTGCTTGAAGGACTCGGATTGGTATTTATTGCAGTAGGTAAAATTCTTGTAGTATTATTTGGTATCAGTTTTATTGTTTTAGGGGTATTGGTTATTTTTGGTTTTGTCGGGACGTTTTATTCCGGCTATTGGTTTGGGTTTTCACCATTCGAATTCGATCTGCTTTCAGATACCGGTTTATTTGGCTGGATTGCAGATATAAACAATATTAGGATATTAACGGTTTCTTTAATTCTATTGATAGGAATACCCATACTTGCAATAATTTATGGTGGCATAAAAATGATATTCAGGTTTAATGCAAACCATAAACTGGTTGGCGGCATTGGGCTTAGCCTTTGGGTTGTAGGGCTTATTATGGCAGTGGCCGCAGTTTTTATGGAGGCATCGAATTTTAAATCAAACTCTATTGAACGTTCCACTCACGAGTTAAATGAATTTAACAGTCCGGTACTTTTCGTAAACACTTTTCCTGATACTCTTTCAGATTATTTCAAATATGATTATGTTTTCGGCATGGGTGAAGTAAAAGTTGTGCATGATATTGATGATTACAGGATTTTTATCGAGCCAAAAATCAAGATTGTTAAATCGAATGAAGATTATTTCGAGATGATTGA
>JAYENH010000347.1:0-3353 GCA_034721995.1 Bacteroidota bacterium | reverse complement strand
TCCTATTCTGAACCAATTGTTCCTACGACCACAACATTTAATTCATATAGGCTCGATATGGGCCTATGGATGAAAATCTATGGGTTTCAATTTGGGTTTTCGTTTGAACAAATTGAAGATATAAAAAAAAAGTCATGTGATTTTGCTTTCACTCTGCCGGGTACTTTTAATGCTATCGTTAGCCATGAGAAAAAAATAATTAGTAAGCATACATTAAAGAACAGTATAATAATATTCAAACCACCCCATCATTCGAAATTAGATTATAGCATAAGCAGCCAAATTGCCTTCCATAATAAGTTTTTAGTGGGGGTATCGTATAATGCGTACAACAATGAAAGGCCATTGGTTTTTCTGTCTCCCAATATTGGTTACAATTGGACCGACAAGTTCAGTTTTATCCTTTCATTCGATCTTGCTGAGAACAACGCTACCCCTTATACAAATAATTCAGTCGAATTATTGTTGAACTATAATTTCTAAAAACATGAAAACAACAATAATTATCATCCTGTTAATTTCAAATATCAACCTGTTTGCACAAAGTGAAAGCGATTCACTGGTTTATGATAATTCCAAATTCAGGTTTCATGTTGTAATGCAACCAGCTATCGGTATTAAGCAGGTTAGGGAAGTAGATAGAACGATTCAAGCTGCACGATTTGAGGCCGGAATACTTCTGCCGGATAATGAGATGTTTGGTACGGCAAAGGCATTATTTGGTTATCAATATATAGTTGGGAATGTATTTTACTGGAACATAGTTGGTGGCGTTGGTTTTTTATATTCTAAAGAATATAAAAACTTTCTTTTGCTTGGAAATGTCATCATTGGCATAATTTTTTAATATATTAAACTTGAACATACTGTTATGAAATACACAACAATATTTATTGCAATTATATTTTTACTTAGTGGGTGTTTACCAGAGTTGTACAACGAACAAATCACCTCTTTCCCTGACATAGACCTGAATACCGAAATCTATTTTCAGTCGATTACAAATTTTGCCCATAATTATGGGGTTTCCCAGATCGGGTTTTATCGGTCGAAAATCGACAACACCGAGACCAAACATTTGATCAGTAGCAATTTTGAAATACCGGATTTGATAAGGCACTCTAAGATACCACGGATTGTTGGCTCCTACAGCAAATCGGGCAATCATGTCTCAACTTACGGAGGCAAGCCTTTAGATGTGAAATTTAAAAATGAAAGTGCTTTTGCCATTTATAATATTGAAAGTGCTCGAAAAATCTTTATTGCAAATAGTAAAATTCCGATAGCAGAATATCCTTACGAAGAATACCAACTACCATGGTCGAAGAAAGAGGAAGCCTTCTTTGTGTTCTCTAAAAATCAGATAAAAAAAATTACTGTCGACCAACAAGAGTACATTATTTTTGAAGGGGAGGAAATTAGAAACTTCGCGGTATCGAACAACGATTCCTTAATTCTGGTACAGGAGAACCAACATATATTTGTTTACAATATCCTGACAATGGAAAAGAAACCGATATTGAGTAATGATAAATCTATACGCGTTTCAACCTACGTTCGTGGCATGTCGTGGACGCCAGGCAACCGTAACCTTGCTTTTGCAAGCAATAGTTGGTTGTATGTTCATAATATTCCTTCGGGCAATACCACAAGGTTCACTACCAGAGAACCAATTTTTTATTCTTTATGGATTTCAGGATCGGAAATTATTTTTGTAACAGGTAGGTATCCGGCAAATAAATATGTAACAAGCAATGCTGAGTATTTTAAGATTAACAAACTAAATATTTCGACCGGTGAAATTACTTTGTTGTACAAAAATATGTCAGGCCAGCCATTTTCTATAAAGCCACAATTGTCGCCATCGAAGGATTTTATCATCTTTTCTTCAGGCAAATTACAATCTTCATTTGTAATGGTTTTGTTAAGTGTCGATGGGAATCGCATAAAATATCTTTGGGATGGCAGCTACCCGCAATGGATAAGTAATTAGTACCTGCACGAAAACTCCTGTTTTAAAAGTTTCTGATAGAAAGTGTCAAGAACAAGGCTTGTGAAATCTTTAAACTCAGGTTTCGATAGCTATCGGAATTACTTTATCCAGTCATGAATATTGTCGAAAATAATGTTTTTTCTATGACTATGTTAAATGCTTTTTTTATCCAAACAGTCCCTTATCATTTCAAATAGCACTCCTCTTTT
Source organism: Bacteroidota bacterium (assembly GCA_034721995.1). Taxonomy (GTDB): domain Bacteria; phylum Bacteroidota; class Bacteroidia; order Bacteroidales; family M50B96; genus JAIOYV01. The sequence goes on along the minus strand of JAYENH010000347.1, from coordinate 1,151 downwards.
TATCGGTTTCGAAATATAATCATCACAACCGGCTTCAAGGGCTTTTTCCCTGTCGCCTGTTAAACCAAAGGCTGTTTGGGCAATGATGATTACATCGCTGTTGAATTTTCGAATTTCTCTTGTTGCATTATAACCATTAATGTCGGGCATTCTGATGTCCATGAGAATGAGATCAGTTTCAGGATTCTCACGGCATAAATCAATGGTTTCTTTTCCGGTTTTTGTATATGTAATTTTGCTAACCACATTTTTGAACATAAGGTCAAAAAGCCTTATGCTGGTTTCATCATCCTCGGCAATAATTACTGATAAATTACTTAAGGCTATTTGCGGTTCTTTATTTACCTTTCTTTTAGCATCGATTTCCTTCACAAACTTTTTTGTGTAAGGAATGTTAAAAGTGAATGTGGAGCCGGAGCCTTCCTGAGAACTCACACTGATTTCCCCGCCCAGCATTTCAACATAAGATTTAGCAATTGCAAGTCCCAGCCCCGAGCCTTCATAAACTTTTGTATCTTCAATGTCGGCTTGCTCGAAACGGTTAAAAATGGCTTCCATTCTGTTTGCCGGAATGCCTATGCCTGTGTCTTTCACGTAAAATTCAAGAACATCTTTTCCTTTTAAGTTTTTTATTGCATAAGCAAAAGTAATGCTTCCGGCTTCGGTATATTTAATGGCATTTTTAATCAGGTTAATCAGTATTCCTTCCAATTTGATTTTGTCGGTAATAATGCGTGATTCATTATCCGAAACGCTTGGTTTATAAATCAGTTCAAGCCCTTTCGATTCAGCCTCGCGGTTGAAAAAGTTATACTGTTCTTCAATGATTTCGTTTACCGACACCTCCGTTTTTGTAAGCTTAACAAGCCCGGCTTCGATTCTCGAAATATCCATAATATCAGTAACCGTGGCTATCAGTCTATCGCTGTTTTTGTTTATAATATCGAAAAATCCTTGTTTCTCTTCATTATCAATTTCAGAATCTTGCAGTAGTCCGATAAAACCTGTTATTCCGTTTAGTGGTGTGCGTATTTCGTGGCTCATATTATTCAGAAAAGCAGTTTTTAAGCGGTTGCTTTCCTCGGCTTTTTCTTTGGCAAGCTTTAAGTCTTCCTCTGCTTTTAAGCGTTCAAGCGACAAGCTAATCTGAT
>JAYENH010000346.1:0-3361 GCA_034721995.1 Bacteroidota bacterium | reverse complement strand
ACATTTGCCAATAATCTTTATATCTGCAATTTACAGTCGTAATTATTATCATCAGAAAGGACTTGGGGTAGGAGCAGTCGATTTTATTACCAAGCCTCTGGTGCCACAGGTTTTTCTTGGGAAAGTAAAAATATTTTTAGACCTATTTACCCAGCGAAAAGAATTGGAGGAAAAAGTTGAGGAGATCAAAAAATCGCATATTACTTTAAAAACAATACTCAATAACATCAATGCAAATATTTATGTAAGCGATATGGAAACCCATGAAATATTGTTTGCAAACGAGGCCATAAAAAAAACCTATGGAGAAGATCTGCTTGACAAACATTGTTGGGATTTGCAAAAAGACGGACAGGAAGGCGTATGCCCGGCATGTAGCAACAAAGATTTATTAAATGATAAAGGCGAATCGGCAGGAATAGTTTCTTATGAAACAATAAACCAAAAAAATGGCCATAACTTTAGTGTTTTCGATAGTGCATTAAAATGGACTGATGGCAGGCTTGTGCGTCTGGAAATTGGAATTGATATTGAGAAACGGGTAAAAGCCGAGGAAGACCTACAAAAATCGAATGAAAATTTCTGGGAACTTTTTAATCATTCGCCCGATGCAATTTTTGTTGAAGACAGGAACGGAAAAATTATAGATGTTAACGCAACAGCTTGTAGGTTACAAAAATATTCGCGTAAGGAATTAATTGGGAAAAGCATTTTTTCACTAATCCCTGAATCACAGCTTGGAAAAACCAAAAAGGATTTCAAGAATTGGTTTTCAGGCGAATTAACAAATATCGAAAGTAATACGGTAACAAAAGATGGCAGCACTATACCTATTGAGATACACGGGAGTAAAATCAGTTTCAATAATGATGAAGCTCTGATGCTTATTGTGCGCGACACCACCGAAAGGCAAAAAGCACATAAAGCACTAAAAACCAGTGAGCGAAGATTCAGGACACTCTTTGAAACCATTCCAACTGTTGCCGTTCAGGGTTTCGATATAAACCGTGAAATTATTTTCTGGAATAAGGCCTGCGAGAGTTTCTATGGATATTCGGGCGACGAGGCAAAAGGCAAGAATTTTGAATCGCTGTTGATACACAATGATCAGGTTGAGCAAGTTGTTGAAGGGATAAACAATAAACTGGAATCCGATATTACCATAAAGCCACAGGAAATCAGTTTTAAACACAAAAACGGAAAGGCTGTTCCGGTACTTGCGAGTTTTGTTGTATTAGAAAATTCTGGTAATCAGACAGAAATATATTGCCTCCAGATTGATCTTCAGGAACGAAACCGCGCTCAAATACTTCAAAAAAACAGACTCGAATTAATAGAGTTTATCAATAAAATATCTTCTGATTTTATCAATATTGATGTTAGGGATATTGATTCTACAATAATAAAAGCAATCGAAGCAGTATCGAGTTTTACACATGTTGAAAATGGGTTTGTGTACCTGCTGTCGGGTAAAAAAGAACAATTCGAGCTAAGCCATGAATGGAGCAGAAATGACAAACATTCCTTTAATCAGAAAATAGAAGCAAAAGCATATAAGGAATTAGCACAACTGATTTCTGGTAATAATATAAAACCTGTACTTGAAATCTACCCTGTATCGGGAAAAACAAATTATTATTTCGAGAAACCAATGAAAGACATGAGCCTTAAATCTTATGTCAATATGCCCATGGAGGTAGACGGGAAATTTGTCGGCTTTATTTGTTTTGGCTCTGAGCAAGCTAATAAGAAATGGGACGACGAAGCCCTTCATGCTTTTAAATTGATAGCCCAGATAGTTACCAATGCACTGGAACGAAAAATGGCTGACGAAAATGTTATCAAAGCTCTTGAAAAAGCAACTGAATCGGACAGGTTAAAAACGAGTTTTCTTGCCAACATGTCGCACGAAATACGCACACCGATGAATGCTATTATTGGTTTTTCGGGTTTATTGTCCGATCCCGAGTTAACACAAGAAGAAAGAGTTCAGTTTGTTAGCCATATAAATAACAATGGCAATTCATTGCTCACACTTATAAACGAAATTCTGGATATTGCGAAACTCGAAGCCGGAAAAATAAAAATCAATAAAAGCAGATGTTTCATCAATCAGGTTTTAACAGAGTTGCACGATTTTTTCGAGAAAGAAAAGAAGCTCAAAAGCAAACAAGATATTAGCTTTATATTGAACATCCCCATTAAGGATGATTATTTTTCTATTTTCACAGATCCTGTCAGGTTTAGGCAGATAATGACAAATTTAGTTGGAAATTCGTTGAAGTATACCGAAGGAGGAAAAATTGAATTCGGCTATAGTATAAGTGTTGAAAATACCATTCGCTTTTATGTTAAAGACACTGGTATTGGAATTCCGGAATCTATGAAAGATTATATTTTTGATAGGTTCAGGCAGGTAAACGAATCGCATACAAGAGGGTATGGAGGGACAGGACTTGGCCTGACAATTTCAAAAAACCTTGTCAATCTGTTGGGTGGCGAAATTTGGCTTGATTCAAAAACAGGCGAAGGCTCTACATTCTATTTCACATTGCCTTTCGATGCCAAAAGCCTCGAACTAAAGAGCAAAAAAATACCCCTTCAGGGAAAAGGAAAATATTTTTGGCCCGAAAAAATGATTCTTGTAGTAGAAGATGTACGTACCAATTTTGAATTTATCGAGGCCTTGCTTAAACGTACCAATGTTGATGTTATATGGGCCAAAGACGGGATCGAAGCTGTTGATATGTTTAGCGAAAATAAAGAAATTGATCTTGTGCTGATGGATATACAAATGCCCCGCATGAATGGTTACGAAGCCACACGTGAAATAAAAAAGATTAGGAACGAAACCCCTATTATTGCCCAAACTGCTTACGCTATGGCCGAGGATCGCCAAAAGATTTTTCAGTCGGGATGCGACGATTACATATCGAAACCAATAAAATCGGATTTATTGTATTCTTTAATCGCAAAGTATTTTTAGTGCAAGAATGCCACAATATTATTTCAGGAACCTTTATTGATTTACACCATGTGAGCAAACATTTTTCACATATACCAAAAAGCAGTTGACTCTGTAGAATCCTGCGATATTTTTCTGTGTACCTATATGGTTCAACAACACATATCTATTAACCACAAAGTTACACTGTGGCTCTCAGAGGAGGAAAACTGTCATTTCAAAAAAATGCGAAACTGATAAATGAAAAATGCGCATTCGCAGTATATTTTATTGGTGATCTGAATTTATTGTATGTCAATATTTTCAGAGACAAGGCATAGCTTGTCTATATATTATCTGTGGTTTTGATGATCGGTAATTCTTTTATTTGGGGCTTGACCTGTAGCCAAATCCCGA
>JAYENH010000345.1:0-3368 GCA_034721995.1 Bacteroidota bacterium | reverse complement strand
AACCATTCAACAAATCCCGCTATTCCTTAACAAAGGGTTTTGTTGTAATTTCTCCATCAATCTTAACTTTTAAAAAGTAAATGCCGTTGCGCAGGTATTTCAGGTCGAAGTTTATTTTTTCCTGAAATCTGTTATGTTTTTCAGAATATACAGTTTCGCCCAAAATATTAATTATTTCGATAGATAAATCTTCAATATCATCATTATTAAATAAAAGACTGAATACTCCGGAATTGGGATTGGGAACTAAATTAAAATCGTTATCAAAAACTAATTCCTCAATATTTAAAGGATAAAGTACACGAATTTCCTCAAAAGAAAGATTGTTGGTTTCCGATAATTCGGCTTGCTGGTTATTGGCATCAGCAATAAAAAGCAAATAATAATCGCCATAAGATGTTGAAAAAGGTATCTGTAAACTAAAAGAAAGTGAATCGGCAGAATTTTCCGGTAATGAAACATAATTTTCGGTGTACAGCAATTCGTCCGAGCTGCTTTCGTAAGTTGAATTGTCCGACAAATACACTTTCATTTCGCCGGCAATTCCATCAATATTGCCCGAATTTAGCACCTGACAAGTTGCCGCAGTTGATGCTCCCGGATGGATTTGACTCGAATCGACAGCAATATTTTCGATCTGAAAATCGGGCAATGCTTCTAAAACAGTTATTACTTTCAACGCTGTGTTGTTGTTCTCATTTCCTTCAAATACAACATTATCGGCATCGACCATATAAATAATAAAATAATTGCCCGGTGTTGTGCCAAAAGGAATTTGAACTTGCTTTTCGAGCGAAACCGTTTGCTGATTATTTAATGCTATAACCAAAACTGAATCTAACAAAAGATCTGATGCGTCATAATAACTATTATCCGAAAGGTAAAATTTCAAGTAATTTGAAATGGCAGGGCTTTGTCCGTGGTTTTTTACATTTGCGGTAAGGGAAACGCTATCGCCTTCAACAAGAATGTTTTGCGAAATGCTGTGATTTATAATATCAAGATCGGCGGGAACAGGGACTACCGTTATGTAATCTACAAATGTGAGGGTATCAAAACCATAGTCGTTCCAAACAATAAGTGTAACATCAAAAGAGCCAATCGAATCGAAATAAACACTATATGGATTTTGTTGGATAGAAGTATCGACTGTGGCACTCTCGAAATTCCAATACCAATGGTGCGGATTTTCTTCCGAAAGATCGGTGAAATTTACCGTACTGCCCAAAATCACCAATGTGTCGGAAACCACAAAATCGGCATCGGGTGCGCTAAGTCCACAATCGTTTTCTTTTCCGTTTAGTGTTTCGATGCCTGTATCATCGGGGTCGAGCCAATTTTTTAAGCGTTGTGATGCAGAAGTACCGTTCGATTGCCAACTGTACGATAACTTGCCATATAAATCGGGATTTCCGGTTTGGCTGCAATAAGATGAACCCCCGGTAAGATCCCCTATAATTCTTCCTTCTGAATTAAAAATGGGAGAACCCGAAGATCCGCCCTCAGTAACACCATGTCCGTTTGCCGTTCCTGTCCAGTAAACCAGCCAGTGCGAACCGGAAGCACTTCCCCATTGGTATGAGCTTAGATTAGTTGTATATGTCGAAATCTTTTTAATGTCCCCCATCGGGTGATGGATACTTACACCGCTGTGACTTACGATATTCCTCTTGTCCCAGCCATTAAAATAGGCATTATAGCTTGAAGGGATATCACTGTTGAGTTCAAGAAGCAAAAAATCTGAACCGGTGCTGCCACCGTTACCCCCGGCTGCTTTTTTTACACATCCGGTTTTTGAGTTATAAGATGGAGCCGACGACGGATTGCTACATCCTGAAGATTCATAGTTAAAATAAAAAACCCATTGCGAAAAATTGCTTGCACTGGCACCCATACCACAATGGTCGGCAGTGAGAAGATATGGTGTGCAATCCTGCTTTACGTTGTTGATGAGCGATCCGGAGCACCAACCTCCTGATGATCCTGAAATAAGAAAAATACGTACAGCACCCCGTTTTTCGTCTTGCCAGTCGCTGCCTTCGGGCGAGCAATTTACATTAACCTGGCAATAACCACTATCGCCAAAACCATCTATGCTTTTTGTAAAACTGAAAACAATATCGCGATATACATAAGCAATCCCATCGATTTGGATTTCTGCCGTTTTGCTGATACCTGCCGGCTCATAATATTCAAGTGTTACCTCGTCGCCCTGAATTAATTCGTTGGCAAAAAAACCGTTGTCGGGATTATTGCTTTCGGTATATGCCCCCAGCACATGTTGTTTGTCGGCATTGTAAAGAAAAAGTTTCGACTTTGGAGGAAGATAAAACTCGTTGTAATAAACGGCCAGTGCCAATGCCCCTTCCGACTTTATTTTTAAACGCCACAACCTGCCACCATCTTTCAATTCGGTCCATACACCGGAATTGTTCATGTTAAGCAAGGTTGGGAGTATCCGTGCATTCTTTCTGAACGTACCATTTTTTTCATCGGCTTTGTCCTCAATTTCTATTATCGAAATGTTGGGCTTCTGAATTTGGATAAAATCAAACTCGACGGGAATGTTGGAGTTTGTGAAACTAACCGGTTGGCCTCCTTCACTTATTTGCCCAAAGGATTGGAAACCCAGGCAAAAAACCAGGATAAATGTTGCCGTTAATACTTTTCTCATATTTCTTGTTTTATAAAAATTTTAGATTGAAACCGCAAAGATATATGTATTTCATAAACCCTCTTTGCAAAAAAATGTTTAAGGCATGTTAAAACAAGAATGATACGGCTAAATCTTATCCGATAGCTATCGAATAAGATTTAGCCATTCTATACCTTAGTTTTATTGAAAATAATTTATTGCCTTTGAAAATTAAAATTACAAAAACACATGTTTCAATTAACCAAAAAATATTATGAATTACTCCTGCCCCTTGATTTACATACATACATACATACATACATACATACATACATACATACATACATGCTAAACCCCTTAGCCGGTTAAAAACTTTACAATGGCAGTATTTCTGTGTGTATAAAATTTACTGTTTAAAAACAATTTTTCAAATGGGGAAAAACAAATTCGACAAAGCAGGCCGGGCAAATAATAAATAAGCCCCGGCAAAAAGCATTTTCAAACAGTAGTTAATATAAATTATTCTGTCAAATTAAATGAGACCATGAATATTACAACACACAAATCTTTAATTAAATGTTGGATTGACAACCTGGGTAGAATTGTTAATAATTCAAAACACGGACTTACAAAAGGTTTCAACAGGATTGTAATGCCTTGCAAGAAATACAAAAAGGGTAGTTACCGGGTTATTATTACTTACGAACATGAAAAATTAATCAAGAAATTAATT
>JAYENH010000344.1:0-3370 GCA_034721995.1 Bacteroidota bacterium | reverse complement strand
ACAGCAAATCCATCAAAGGTTTATAACAGTTATACAGCTCCTAAGCGATTAATCCCCGGTATTAATACAGGGAATAATATGAGCTTGGGGATTCCTGTTTCGGCATGGGATATTTTACCCGATATTGGTGATGAAATTGGAGTTTATTCTCCATTAGGTAAATTAATTGGGAGTGCCGTTTTTACGGGAAGGAATATGGCTGTCCCAATTTGGGGCAACGATATGACAACCCCCATAAGTGAAGCTATTGCTGAAGGCGAAAACTACAATCTATATTTATCGAAAGCATCATGTTCCGATTTAAAACCTGTAGTTGTTAACCGATGGGAGCAAGGGAACGGACAATATTGTGAAAATGGAATTAGTGTAATTGGGAAGCTCACAACTTCAAATATTGAAAACAGTTTGTTGTTAATGGAGAATTTTCCAAATCCATGCAACGGAATATGCTCAATAGAATTTTCTCTTCCTGAGAATGCAAATATCTCTCTTTCGATATATTCTGTTTCAGGTAAAAAAGTAGCGGAGCTTGTAAACCGACAATTTGAAAAAGGTAAGCATATTGTTCAATTAAAAAATAGGGGTCTTCCTTCCGGGAGTTATTTTATTAAACTTGAAAGCGAAAGGTTCAATAAAGTGAACAACTTACAAATTATAAGATAAAGCATTTTTTTCATAGATAATTAATAAAGGCCTGCCCTGTTATGGGGCAGGTTTTTTTTTGTATTTGTTGATAATGTGGGTTGTTTGTTTGTTTGAGAAATCTTCCAAACTTTAAGAAAAAAATCAAATTTCAGGGTTATTATGCTAAAGCTTTTTCTTAACCTCTACTTCCTTAAATCCTTCAATAATATCGCCAATTTTAATATCGTTGAAATTGGCAACATTCAGTCCACATTCATAACCTGTTGTAACTTCTTTTACATCGTCTTTAAAACGTTTGAGAGAGCCTAAAGTGCCTGTATAAGTTACTATTCCTTCGCGGATAAGGCGTATTCTTGAATTTCGTGTTATTTTTCCTTCTTTTACGATACATCCTGCAATAGTACCTACTTTGGTAATTTTAAATGTTTCTCGTATTTCGAGGGTTGCTATGATTTCTTCTTTAATATCGGGTGATAACATACCTTCCATTGCATCACGAATTTCGTTAATTGCATCGTAAATAATGGAATATAGCCTGATGTCGATTTGTTCTTTTTCAGCAAGTTTTCGTGCGCTTAATGATGGCCTTACCTGGAATCCAATAACAATTGCATTGGATGCTATTGCAAGCATAATGTCGGATTCCGAAATTTGCCCAACAGCTTTGTGTTTGATATTTACTTGTACCGAATCGGTCGAAAGCTTAATCAAAGAATCGGAAAGAGCCTCAATAGAACCATCAACATCACCTTTTACAATTATATTTATTTCATGGAAATCGCCTAAAGCTAAACGACGACCTATTTCGTCGAGTGTAATATGTTTCTGGGTACGCAGGCTTTGCTCGCGCATTAATTGTTCACGTTTGTTTGCAATTTCACGGGCTTCGCGCTCACTTGACATAACATGGAAATTATCACCAGCTTGTGGTGCACCGTTCAAGCCGAGTATTAATGCAGGCACTGAAGGCCCGGCTGTATCGATTTTCTCGGCTCTTTCGTTAAACATGGCTTTTACATGCCCTGTATAACTTCCTGCCAATATTATATCGCCAACCTTTAATGTGCCTGATTGCACAAGTAATGTGGCAACATAACCACGGCCTTTATCAAGCGACGATTCAATAACATTACCATGAGCTGGTTTTACGGGATTCCCTTTCAGATCAAGCATTTCTGCTTCTAACAGTACTTTTTCTAAAAGTTCATCTACATTATTTCCGAATTTGGCCGATATTTCCTGCGATTGGTATTTTCCTCCCCAATCTTCAACAAGATAATTCATTTTGGATAATTCTTCCTTAATCTTTTCAGGGTTTGCTCCTGGTTTATCTACTTTATTTATGGCGAATACAATTGGTACACCTGCAGCCGAAGCGTGGTTAATTGCTTCAATGGTTTGTGGCATAACATTGTCGTCGGCAGCAACAACAATAATTGCAATATCGGTTACCTGCGCACCTCTTGCACGCATAGCAGTAAATGCCTCATGACCGGGTGTGTCTAAGAAAGTAATGTTTTTATTGTTGCCAAGGGTTACTGAATAAGCCCCTATATGCTGTGTGATACCACCGGCCTCACCAGCAATAACGTTGGCTTTTCTTATATAATCAAGTAAGGATGTTTTTCCATGATCAACATGTCCCATTACAGTTACAATAGGAGAGCGTGGCAATAGATCCTCTTCCTTGTCTTCCTCAATAAAATCTTCCTCAACATCAACGTTTGTAAAGTCTACCTCGAAGCCAAATTCATCGGCAACAAGCGTCAAAGTTTCGGCATCAAGCCTTTGGTTAATCGAAACAAACAGTCCAAGGTTCATGCATGTAGCAATAATCTTGTTAACCGGTATGCTCATCATTGTTGCCAGCTCGTTAACCGAAACAAATTCCGAAACTTTGAGGATATTCTTATCCATTTCCTCTTTTTCCTGAACTTCGATCTGACGTGCTTTTATGTCGTCGCGTTTGGTACGTCTATATTTTGCAGCTTTCGATTTCCCTTTTGTAGTAAGGCGTGCAAGTGTATCTTTTATTTGCTTTTGAACATCTTCTTCCGAAACCTCCTTTTTAAGTGGCCTTTTCTTCCCACCGGGTTTTCTGCTTGTTCTATCACCTCCTTGTTGTGGTTTTTTACCAGCAACATCAACGCGGTCTTTTCTTATCCGTTTTCTTCTCTTCTTATTTGATTTCCCGGCTTCATCTGTAGATTTGGCAACAGGCTTTGCTTTTCCCTTTTTCTTATCTTTTTGTGGAAGATCAATTTTACCAACAACTGTTGGCCCCGACAATTTTTCGTAATTTGTCTTTATTGTTTCCTCCTTGGTTTCTTTGGATGTTGATTCAGGTTTTCTCTTTGCTTTTCTTTTTGCCAATTCCTTTTTGGCTTCTTTTTCCAGTTCGGGAGAATGAATCTTTTGCATCTTCTTTTTCCAATCCGACTGGGCTTCTTTCTTTGCTTTTTCTTTTGCTTTGCGTTCTATATCTTTTTCTTTTCTGCTCTTTTTCGAAGGTCTTGTTTTTTGATTAAGGCTTGAAAGGTCGATTTTTCCAACTACCTTAAATTCTCCCGTTTTTGGAGTTTCAACTTTTATATCGGGAGCTTCGTCAGTAATTTCTTTTGAAGCCTCGTTTTTTGTGTCTGGCTCTTTTTCAACAGGTTTTTCTTGTATTGTCTTTATTATTGTTTTCGGAGCTTTCTCTTTATCTTCTTTTTCTGTTTCTTCT
>JAYENH010000343.1:0-3371 GCA_034721995.1 Bacteroidota bacterium | reverse complement strand
GGATTGCGGAAGTCAAACACCGTATTAAAGCTGTTAATGAAGGTAGAGGGGAATTAGCAGATTTTAAAGACTTGTACAATGAAGGTTGACATTCATAAACTGGCAGCCAAATAATAAAATATGTTGAAATGGAATTTCAGATCACTTTTTGACAAATCCTAAACCTAACTCTGAACCCTTAACTCATAAACCTAAAAACAAATGCCACGAATACTGATAATCGACGACGAACGCGCAATACGAAATTCGCTGAAGGACATCCTCGAAATGGAAAAATATGAGGTCGATGCTGCCGAAGACGGGATGCAGGGCCTCGAACTTTTAAAAAGCATTAGCTACGATGTAATCTTGTGCGACATAAAAATGCCCCAAATGGACGGAATCGAGGTGCTGGGAAAAATAATAGAAGGAGACTACGATACTCCTGTGATAATGATTTCGGGGCATGGAACAATCGATACTGCTGTGGATGCCATAAAAAAAGGTGCTTTCGATTATATAGAAAAACCTCCCGACCTGAACCGTTTACTTATTACAATCCGCAATGCTTTAGACAAATCGAACCTGATTACCGAAACAAGGGTGCTAAAGAAAAAGGTAAGCAAAAAATATCAAATGGTGGGCGAATCGGAAGCCATCAGCTTGATAAAGGACATGATTGACCGTGTAGCAGAAACCGATGCGCGTGTTTTGATAACAGGAAATAATGGCACGGGAAAAGAAGTGGTAGCACGTTGGCTGCACGAAAAAAGCAATAGATCGAAAGCTCCATTTGTAGAAGTTAATTGTGCTGCTATCCCGTCGGAATTAATCGAAAGCGAATTGTTCGGACATGAAAAAGGAGCTTTTACTTCGGCCATAAAACAACGAAAAGGAAAGTTTGAACAAGCCCAGGGAGGAACAATTTTTTTAGATGAAATTGGAGATATGAGCCTGTCGGCACAGTCGAAGGTTTTGCGGGCTTTGCAGGAAAATAAAATTTCGCGAGTGGGTTCCGACAAAGACATTGCCGTGGATGTTCGCGTGATAGCCGCAACAAATAAAAACCTGAAAAAGGAAATTGCAGAACACCGTTTCCGCGAGGATCTATATCACCGGCTTTCGGTTATCTTGATTAACGTTCCATCGTTAAACGAGCGACTTGAAGATATTCCTTTGCTGGCCGATCATTTTATTTCTCAAATTTGCGGCGAATATGGCATGTCGCAAATTACTATAAGCGATGATGCTATTGCAGAACTTAAAAAAATAAACTGGACAGGAAATATCCGCGAGTTCCGGAATGTAATCGAAAGGTTGATTATCCTAAGCCCGAAAGGAATTACCGGCAAAGAGGTGAATTTGTTTGCACAACCGATAAGCAAGTGAAAAAGTGAAAAAGTGAAAAAGTCAAAGGCAAAATCTTCCTTCGCCAAAGCGGCCAGTTTGCAGACAGGGCCGTAGAGGGTGAAGTGTGAGATGAGTGATGGGAAATAGTTCATCAATAAAAACAATTTTGAGGAAGTACTGAATGGTAATTGAACAATCAATTTTGCAGAAGGGACTTAAAGCGTGGATTTGCAGAACTTTATCTTTTACGAATAAATATCTTTTCTATGTCCTAAATGAATAACATCTACAAACAGTATATTATCAAAAATCGTTTTGGCTATGAATAGTTGCCGGGAACGAAGCCGTACATTTTCAGTTTACAAACAAACTGACTACGAGCCAGAATGTTTGAATTTACTACTGCCCCGGCAATTATTTATGAGCCTTTGCTGTGTGCCTGTGCTTTCCTCTCCTTTCATTGATCCTCTGAGTAGTGAAGTAGCCATAATCATTGACAAGATTTGGTTAGAGCGGTAAACTACTCCCCCATATCAATTACTACTTCCGTTTTGTTACAGCTATCAATATAAACAAAGAAGTACTTTTGCGAAGGTTCATCTCTTAACAATTCCGTATTAATGAATGACAATTATCTTATTTCTATTTCTTGCCTATTAGTACCATCCGTAGCCATCAAAACTATTATGCTTTTAACTTCAATCAGTTTATCTCCTATCTCTTTCTGTTCGGTTTTCTGCATTATCAGTTTATTTGAAATCCATGAATAATCAAGATGAATATACTGAGTTGGTTCGTCATGAAACCTGATACGTGTTTTTTCTTTTGTTTCCGTATTTAATTTATAAATGCCTGTTTGTGTTGCAAATATCAACTCCCAGTCATTTATCCATTGACAATTACTTGTTATTTTCAGACCACCTTCAATATCATAATATCTATGGCTAATCGTATCACCATTTAACTTTACAGTATGAATCTGCACGACATGTGTAAATGCATAAGTATTCGTCGTAAAATTATGATCCACGGGGTGAACAGAGTTTAGATTGATAACATCCAATAGGTTTCCTTCCAAATCAATAATTTTAGTTGTATAATCTTCTCCAGCTAATGCTATTTTTGATGACTGGTCGATAAATGTAGCCTTGTAATTCTCATTGTTAAAAGTAATTTGGGTTAAACTGTCTCCATTACTTTTTATTAACCAGAGATTTTTGTGATTAATATTTAATGTTAGTAGTATCCAATCTTGTTCACCCCAATCAGGTTGTTCCAGAATATCCCCTTTATATATAAGGTCTTTTTCATTTGTTGAAATTCGATATTTATAAAGTATTTTTTCACCTGTATAGAAATTCTTGTGCACAAAAATAAACTCGTCAGCATTATTGGGATTAAAACAAGGTGACTCGTAGTAATTTGTGTCCATTATGTAATTATATAACAAACACTCTGTTTCATCAGGATTAATTCCTTCTTCCTTCGCACATGATAAAAAAAGAACACAAACCAGGGCGATTAATATTGAAGTTATCGATTTCATAATATTTCTATTTCTTGTTCATTTGTACCATCCACATCCATCATTACTATCGAGTATTTTCCTGCAAGAAGGTTGTAGCCAACTACCTCCGATTCGTATTTTTCCCAAATTACTTTGTTTAAGTGTTTAGAATAATCAAGTCGCAAATATACTTTGGCGTTACAATATGACTTTAAACAAATTGTTTTTCTGGTTATAGTATTAGTTAAATTTATACTTCCACCAATATCCATTCTGTTTGTTGCCCATATAAATTCAAAATCGTTTATCCAAACTCGTCGGGTCGCAAAGTGGGACTCATAATATTGGCAATACTCTCTATATGTACTATTTATAATATTATAAGCATAAACCATATCAAAAGAGGAAATCAATAATTCGTTTGTATTATCGTTAAAACTAAAACTTTTTATAGGGTATAACCTAATTGTATCTAAAGCAACTCCATTTAAGTCTATGATATTGGTGGTATTATTATCACCATCATCAAATACAA
>JAYENH010000342.1:0-3375 GCA_034721995.1 Bacteroidota bacterium | reverse complement strand
CAAAAAACAAAGGTGAGTTATCGTCGTAGCCATCGGGGTTTTCTTGTGGTGTACGCATAAAACGCTCGGTGTAGATATTATCGTAGTATCGCCAGTTGGTAACGGGTGCCACAGCAACACCGGCAGCAAAAACCCCATCGCCTTTTTCGAGGCATAGCGTAGAAATAAAACCTCCAAAGCTCCAGCCCCATATACCAATTCGCCCGCCATCAACATAAGCAAGGCGTTGCAAATATTTTGCGCTTTCTATCTGATCCATAGTCTCGTATTTACCAAGTTGCAGGTAAGTCATTTTGCGGAATTCTTCGCCCCTTGCCCCGGTGCCACGTCCATCGACCGATATAATAATATAACCCAGGCCTGCCATGATTTGCTCCCAGCCAATATCCCAGCTATCGCGCACTGTTTGAGAATTGGGTCCGCTGTATTGTGTCATCAACACAGGACTTTTTTTGCCTTCATCAAAATTGGGAGGTTTTATCATCGAGGCATTCAACTCAACACCTTCCGAAGTCTTAAAACTAAAAAACTCTTTTGTGTTGAATTTATATTCTTTCAGCATTTCGATATATTTCGAATTGTTTTCCAATACACGTATCCCTTTTCCATTAGCTTTATTCAGTGTAACAAGCGTGGGGGTTTTTGCCGATGAATATGTATTAATAAAATATTGAAAACCTTTGCTGAACGCTGCCCTGTTGGTACCATCTTTTTTCGATAACTTTTTCATTCTCCTGCCATTCATTCTTATCGAATATATTTCTCTTTGCAATGGAGATTCGGCAGCAGCTTCGAAATAAAACAGTTCTTTTTCCTGATTAAATCCGTAGAAATTAGTTACGTCCCATTTCCCTTTTGTAATTTGCCTGATAAGTTTCCCGCTTAAATCGTAAAGATAAATGTGATTGTAGCCATCGCTTTCGTTCGAAATAATAAAATGCTTTTTGTCATCAAGAAAAACCAGGTCATCAAAATAAGATTCATCAATATAATATTTATTTTCATCGGTATAAATAATTTTTGATTCGCCGCTTTGATTGTTGGCAAACAATAATTCCAATTTATTCTGAAGACGGTTCAACCTGAAGATACAAAGCTGCGATGGGTCTTTTGTCCACCTGATGCGAGGGATGTACTGGTCGGTTTCGCGACCCACATCCATTTTTTCGGTACGCAAACTTGCGAGATGATAAACATGTACCGATACTATTGAATTATCGTCGCCGGCTTTGGGATATTTCCAGGCGCGGTGTTCGGGGTACAGCTTATTTTCTTCGATGGTAGGGACTTCACCGGCAAACATAGTCATTCCAAACTCGGCCACATTGCTCTCGTCGAAACGCATAAAAGCAATAGAGCGGCTATCGGGCGACCATTCAAAAGCCTTGTTAAACTCAAATTCCTCTTCGTAAACCCAATCGGGCGCACCATTAATAATTTGGTTTAATTCCCCGTCGGTGGTTATAGCGAGTTTTTTTCCGGTTTTTAAAAATTTCATAAAGATATTGTTCTTGCGCACAAAGGCTATCATCGAACCATCGGGCGAAAATGTAGCTAATTGTTGCTTACCGGTTTCTGAAAGAGCTTCGAGTTTTTTACTTTCGAAATCATAAACATAATAATTTGCAGTAAAAGAGCGGCGATAAATCCTTTCGCGATTGTTATACAAAAGTATTTTCTTTTCGTCATTGCTGAATTCATAATTTTCGGTAACCTGAAAATCCTCTATGCCAAGAGCCTTAATATTCAACAGCGTATCGATAAGCTCGCCATCGCTGTAACGGTATTTTACAATATATTTTCCGCGCCCTTCGAGTGTTGTGTAATGTTCGCCATCGTTCATCGAACGCAGACCATTTACCGAGCGGGCAAAAAAGCGGTACTCTTTCATCACGCCATCAATTGTAATACTTTTTTTACCACTTTGCGACCATCCCGTATTCAGGTTAATCGAAAATAGTATTGTTGCAATAATCAGAAGTTTTAATACTTTCATTTTTATGTGTTTTTAGTTTTGGTGGGCAAAAATAGTAAAATACAAATTGTAAAAGAAAAAGTAGTAACCATGGCTAAATGCTACACCCAATTTTAAATTATTAGTTTTGTTGAATTAAATTAAAGGAAAATATGAGCACAGAAATAACAATCCCAGAAGAAATAATTATGAGTAAAATCTATCTTATTCGAGGACAAAAAGTAATGTTAGATAGAGACTTAGCCGAATTATACGAAGTTGACACGAAAGTATTAAAACAAGCTGTCCGCAGGAATATGGAACGCTTTCCCTCTGATTTTATGTTTGAAATGATAAAAGATGAATTAGAACTTTGGAGGTCACAGTTTGTGACCTCCAAGTCTGACATGAAAGGTTTACGCTATGCCCCTTTTTGTTTTACAAATATTGGTATTCCTCAATTATCAACGGTTTTAAAAAGCAAAAAAGCAATTATGATAAATCTTCAAATTATGCGAGTATTTAATAAAATGTATGAGATGATGCTTGCACATAAAGATTTATTTATAAAGCTTGATGAAATAGAACGAAAAATATCAACACACGATGATAATATCATGTTGATTTTTGAATACATAAAGCAATTTGAAGAAACCAAACAACAAGAATTAGAACAAAAAAACAGAACACGAATAGGATATAAAACATCTGAAGAATAAATAAGACCCACAGGGCAAAAAACCCAACCACTTTGTAAAATGAATTTGAAATTATTAAAGCGGTATTTTACAAAGTTCTCTCTGTCTTTTTTGCCCTACCACTCGCTAACCCTTCTGTCAAATCGAATATGCCTACGATATTTGGCAACGACCACTTAGCGAATCTCGGCGTCACAGTGCCTATGTGGTAAAGAAAACACAAACGATGATTTACGGCATCACAACCACCACAACCAAAAAGACCAACTAACCGAACTCCAAGCTCAAAGCGGAAAAACCACTTTTTCGGAAGACGATTTCAAGGGAGACCTGTTATCTTTGACAAAGCAAATGTGCAGCAATTATCAAAATACAATGTTATGATCACAGAGACACGAAGACACAAAACTTAAAACAAAGACTGTTGAGGGCGGAAATACATTTCAACTCTGGTTTCGAATTAGCGTTTCCAATATTCCAACCACCTTGGTTCGGCAAGCCTTGAATTGGACACTTTTGCCAATATTATCAAATAATAATTTAGCTTTGGTCAATAAAATATGGGAATATTAAAAGGAAATGTTGCTTTATGAACCCGCAAATTCTTCCTTTTGTTTTGCCTCTAATCCTAAAGGATGCAAAAGAAAGAATTAGCTACATTGCAGACCATAGTAGCACAACTTCCTTTTTAATCTTCCTTTAGGACCGAGGCAAAAATTAAAA
>JAYENH010000341.1:0-3381 GCA_034721995.1 Bacteroidota bacterium | reverse complement strand
TAAATGTTTCTTTTTCTACTGCTCCAAAAAGTATTGAATACTTGAAGAAAAAACTTGAAGGCAAAAGACTTGAATCTAAAGAAACTTTGCTGATTGGTATCGGGGCTGTGGTTGGCTCATGGCTTCCGTATATTTTAAGCAATTGGATGGGCGTATCGAACGAACCTGCCAGGGAAGGACTGATTGCACCCAATGTCAGCTATTCGTTTTACTTTGGGGCTTTCGTTTTACTTTCGGCAATAATCTGGACCATTGTGTCCACAAAGGAATATCCGCCCGAATTTTATCAGGATAAAAAAGAAAAAACCGAAGAAGAAAAGCCAAAATTCCGTATCCCGAAAGTAATGTGGCAGTTGTTGCTGGTACAGTTTTTTTCGTGGTTTGCATTATTCTCGATGTGGGTTTTCACGACACCGGCCGTTGCCGATCATTTTTATGGAACAAGCGATCCAAATTCTGTCAACTTTCAAAAAGCAGGCGATTGGGTCGGCATACTGTTCGGTATATATAATGGTGTGTCGGCAATAATTGCTTTGTCGTTGCCAAAAATTGCAAAACGCATAGGTCGCAAATCCACACATGCCCTGGCATTATCAATTGGTGGTTTGTCATTTATTTCATTTCTGATAATTCCCAACCCGACATTATTGATAATCCCCATGGTAGGCATCGGCATTGCCTGGGGAAGTATTTTGGCTATGCCTTATGCCATGCTTGCCAACTCAATACCCCCAAAACAAATGGGAATGTTCATGGGGCTTTTCAATATGTCGATAACCATTCCTCAAATTGTAAACGGCATTTTTGGAGGGATAATCCTTCATAAGTTTTTTAACGATAATGCAATGCTTTCGCTTGTAATGGCCGGGGTTTTTATGATACTCGGAGCAATAAGTACGCTTTTGGTAAATGATAAACAGTCCTCAGTTCTCAGTCGGCAGTAGGCAGTCGGCAATCAGCATAACTATGAACTTTTAAAACTTTGAACTAACTTTTGAACCCTAAGCCTGAATTTTTAAACTTTAAACAATGAAAACAGAACGCAACTCCGGAATTTTACTACACCCAACATCGCTACCCGGAAAATATGGAATAGGATCACTTGGCACCGAAGCATTTCGCTTTATTGATTTCCTTGCATCGGCAGGACAGAAATTATGGCAAATACTTCCACTTGGGCCAACCGGATATGGCGATTCGCCTTATCAATGTTTTTCGTCGGTGGCAGGAAACCCACTGTTGATTAATTTAGAGTTGCTTGTTGAAAAAGGATTGCTTAATGCTGATGAATTAAACAATGCCCCTGTTTTTTCTGATATCGAAATTGATTATGCCACTGTAATTCAGTATAAATACGAAAAACTCGAAACAGCATTTATCAATTTTGGCACAAAAGCAAATCAGGAATTAAAAAAGGATTTTGCCGATTTTTGCAATCAAAATGCACACTGGTTAAACGATTACGCATTGTTTATGGCTTTGAAAGGCCATCACCGACAGGTATCATGGTACGATTGGAAACAGGAATACAGGCAACGCAACCCACAGGCTTTAATAACTTTTTCTGAAAAATACGAGCAACAAATCGGGCTGATGAAATTTATGCAGTACCTTTTTTTCAGGCAATGGGCTGATGTAAAAAAATATGCCAACGACAGAGAAATTAAAATAATCGGCGACATCCCTATTTACATTTCTGCCGATAGTGTCGAGACATGGACAAAGCCGGAAATTTTCCTTTTCGACGAAAATAAAAAGCCGACTTTAGTTGCCGGTGTGCCACCCGATTATTTTAGCGAAACCGGACAACTTTGGGGAAACCCTATTTATAATTGGGATTACCATAAACAAAGTAATTTTGCCTGGTGGAAAGAACGGATAAAGGCTAATCTTGAATTGTTCGATATTGTACGCATTGACCATTTCAGGGGCTTTTCAGAATTTTGGGCTGTTCCTGTTGGCCAAGAAACTGCAATTAATGGCGAGTGGTTACCCTGCCCCGGTTACGAGCTTTTTGCATCGTTAAAAGAAGAATTCGGCGAACTGCCCATAATTGCCGAAGACCTCGGTGTTATTACTGACGATGTAGTGGCCATGAGGGAGAATTTTGGTTTTCCCGGTATGAAAATCCTTCAGTTCGCTTTCGATTCCGACGAAGACAACGATTACCTGCCACACACTTATGAAAAGAATTTTGTGGTGTACACCGGCACACATGATAATGACACAATTGCAAGTTGGTATAATCTGGCCAACGACAAAAATAAAAAATCGGTACACGATTACCTCGGAAATAATGTAGAAAATGGCGCATGGGATTTTATAAAATTGGCTCACTCGTCGGTGGCAAATGTGTCGATTATCCCTTTGCAGGATTTGTTAAACCTCGGCAACGAAGCCCGCATGAACATGCCCGGCACAACCGAAGGAAACTGGAAATGGCGTTTCGGGAAAGATGACATAAGCTCCGGTTTGGCAAAACGATTAGCCGCCATAACAAAAATTTATGGCAGATAATCCTTTTTTTTTGACGCTGATTTTTGCGGAAAAAGCTGCGGAAAAAGATGAATGAATTTAGGCATGAATGAAAAAATAAAGCCACTGAATCTCAATCTGAAAATCTGTGGCAAATTTCAAAATATCAATCCACGTGATCCACGTCAATATTTTCTATCTCTATTCAGAAGTTAATATGCGATAATATGTCACTCCTACGAAGCTTAGTTTTATTTTTTTGATTATATTCTATAAATATTTCGTTCCTACGGAACTAATAGCTTGCGGTTTTGATGCTAACTTGACAATACAAAGTACTGCTCCAGAGGAGCTAAATATTTATAGTAACATGTTTAACAAAACATTTTCCAGCTCTGGAAGAGCGAAATAAATTAAGCTTTCGTGCTTTCGCGTATAACAAGGCTTGTTTTTATCACCCTGGTCTCGGCTTTGAAATCTTCTATATTTGTAGAAAAACGTTTCAGTAAAAGTTGCATTGCTTCCTGCCCCATTTTAAAGCCATGTTGGTCGATGCTTGTGAGAGGAGGATCGGTGATTTTAGAAATTCGTTCGTTGGTGAACCCTACAATGGCAACATTTTCCGGAATGTTGAAGTCATGTTTTCGCGCCACCTGCATTGCCCCTGCCGCCGTTAAATCGTTAACAGCAAAAATGGCATCGGGCGGATTGTCCATTTCAAACAAAGCCGGCGTACTTTTCAGGGCTTTATCGAAAGTATCGCAATTTATAATTAAATTTTCGTCAATAGGAAGGTCATGTTTTTTTAATGCATGAAGGTAACCTTCTAACCTTTTTTTACCAATCAGTAAATTCTGTGGCCCCGATAAATGAGCAATCCGTTTTCGGCCAATCGAAATTAAATGC
>JAYENH010000340.1:0-3384 GCA_034721995.1 Bacteroidota bacterium | reverse complement strand
TTTTAATCCTATAAACGAATCAACTCAATCCGCACAATCTGCCTTCCTGTTTTTGTTTGTAGCATTTTCTACATAATGATTATCCAATTAAAAATAATTTTACTTTTGATGTTTTTAAATTAAGACACTTTGAAAATGAATATACGGATTTCTATATTAGTAGTACTTATTGGTATTATAGGGTTGAGCACAACAATTGCACAAGATAAATTAATAAACAAACGCAAGCTGAAAAGGCAAATCACTTACACAAGTATAGAAGAAGCACAAGCCAATCCCGATGAAGTTTACAAGCTAAAACTCAGTAATCAGAAAAAACTTCTTAAAGAAATCCCTGTAGAGGTATTTCAGTTTAAGAACCTTCAAGAGCTTGATGTCTCCACAAATCAAATAAAGGATATACCTGCTGAATTATTTAAACTCACGAACCTGCAAGTGCTGAATATTTCATTTAACCAGATTGGGGACATTCCGGAAGGCATTAGCCGGTTAAAAAACCTAAGAGTACTTCTGTGCAAAGGATGTCGGTTAACAACATTGCATGACGGATTAGGGCAATTGCATGAACTTGAAGAATTAGATTTGTTTGCGAACCATATTACATCATTTCCTGAAGAAATGGCAGGTCTTAAGAATTTACGTCGCATCAACATTTTCAGAAATAGAATGAGCCTCGAAAATCAGGAAAAAGTTAAAGCTATGTTTCCTGATGCAGAATTTGTTATGGAATAAGATTAGAAATTATGTGCAAACAGATTAAATCCCGATAAATAGGAAAGTTGCACAAACCCAATAAAATAAATTAACCTTTACTCCTTCCTCTTGTCCGATACTATTTTGCCATCCTCAATGGTAATAACGCGCCGGGCTTTTTTTACCACACGGGCATCGTGGGTAGAAAATATAAAGGTGATGTTCTCGTCGCGGTTCATCTTTTCCATCATGTCTAAGAGGTTCTCTGTTGATTTAGAATCGAGGTTGGCAGTTGGTTCGTCGGCAAGGATAAAACGTGGCCGCGAAGCCAAAGCCCTGGCAACTGCCACCCGTTGTTGCTGCCCTCCGGATAATTTTCCTGGTCGCGATTCCATCCTGTCCTCAAGACCTACGGCAGTGAGTAACTCTTTGGTACGACTTTCCCGTTCTTTCTTTGGTTTTCCCTGTAGATGCATGATGAATTCCACATTTTCTTTGGCTGTTAAAACAGGAATAAGGTTATACGCCTGAAACACAAAACCAATGTTGTTCAAGCGAAAGTCGATAAGCTTAGAGGCTTTCAATTTTTCCACTTGGATGCCATTAATGTGTATTTCTCCGCTGGTAGGTTTGTCCAGCCCCCCGAGCATATTCAGGAAAGTTGTTTTTCCCGAACCCGATGGCCCAACAATGGCTGTAAATTCTCCTTCCACAATTGTAAGGTCGATACCGTTTACCGCATTTACAGGAACTCCTGTGTCGTTGTAAACTTTTTTTAGGTTCTTGATATTTATTACGCTCATGACTATATCTTTTTCTAATTTATATTCTTGGTTAATTTCAATTCTTTCATTCATTGTAATCAGTAATTTGCGCTTTGCGCGAAATTCATGGTAATTAACACTTCGTGTGTAATTTCATTAGTTGTCAATCCTTAAAGCTTCCGCCGGATTTAATTTAAGGGCTTTATAGGCTGGGTAAAGAGCTGAAACTATTCCGGTAGCTATTATCAGCAAGCTTACAATCACCACATTTTTAACCTCCAAAATTGGAAATATCACAATATCGTATCCATAAGCCTCAAGCCCTTCGCCCCAAATAGACAGGTCGATCCCGGTTTTTCCAAAATAGTTGGAGATTAGGATTCCCAAAAACAAACCCAACATTCCGCCAACGAGAGAGAGGTAAACCGTTTCGAGTACAATCATCATAAATATACGTAACCTGTTCATGCCAATTGCCATAAGCATACCCAGTTCTTTTACGCGTTCGAGAACCGACATCAACATTGTGTTTACTATGCTGAAGCCCATTGCCAGCAGGATAATGATTATAGTGATGTACATCATCAGGTTCATACTTTCTTTAATAATGGCGACTTCGGGCATGAGGGTTTCCCACGATTTCACATCACTTTGTGGAAAAAGCCCTGATATTTTTTCGGCGGTCGGTGCCAGGTGCTCGTTGTCATCTATATATACAGCTATTTCATGTGCACTTGACGCATCCATCTTAACAAGATTGGCAAGGTCGGTCAGGCGTACAAAAGCCGTTGATTCATCATACACCGAATTGGAAGTCCTGTAAATACCGGCCACTCGGAACGAGCCACCGGTCAGGGTCCCGTCCAATTCCTGCGAAGTCAATACAACTTTTGAGCGGACCCTTACTTTTAACTTTTCTGCCAATTTGTGCCCGATAACAATTGGGTTTCGTTTTACGCCTTCGAAATAAGCACCATCCTTTATTTTAGTATAAAGATTGGTTACTTGCTTTTCCTTCTCAGGCTCAACCCCCATAATGCGCACACCCGATCCGGTTTCGGCAGAAGAAATCATCGAGTTGATGACCAGACGGCGGCTAACTGCCTTGACATGTTCCATTTCCTTGATTGAACCAAGCTTATGGTCGGCACCGGGGATAAAATTAGCTATCTCGTTGTTTTCGAGATAATCGGCCTGGTGCACCTGGATATGTGAGCTTTCGGTATCAATAGCCGCAGCAATCCTTTGTTTGACCATTCCATAATAAAAGGCCAGTAGAAAAACCCCTGCCGTAAGCCCAAGAGCCATGGCCACGAGAATAACCGCGCTTCGCAGTTTATTTCTCCATATATTTTTCCATGATACTGAATTAACCATGATTTTATTTTTTATGATTACGAACGTAAAGCTTTGGAAACTTTCAGCTTTGCTACATTCACAATTGGATAAATTGAAATTATTAATGTAATTATAAAGATAATCAGCACCTGATCGGTAAACACAGGAACGGAAGCATCGAAAAAGATAACCGGTTCCATGCCAAATTGCTCGTAAGCTTCAGCCAGATCTTCAGATAATGGGATCGGATTTTTTATGAGCAAATAAATTGTAGGCATACTAACGATGAAACCAAAAAGCACTCCCACTATTCCTATAAGTATTGTTTCGTAAAACAGGATGACAGCAAGTTTTGCCTTTTGCATACCTATTGCAATCATAACTCCCATTTCGCGGCGGCGTTCCGAAAGCATCATAATAATAGTCCCAAAAATCCCAAAGCCAATCAGGATATAAAGGATGGCTTTCATTATTGTCCCTGAGATTCTGTCGCTTTCTATCATTTGGACAAGTTCGGGCTGGAGTTCTTCCCAGTTCATCACATTATATGCTCCATCTATTTTAGATTTAATTTCGCGCTGTACCCTGG
>JAYENH010000339.1:0-3387 GCA_034721995.1 Bacteroidota bacterium | reverse complement strand
GACTGAGAGACTGAGAGACTGAGAGACTGAGAGACTGAGAGACTGAGAGACTGAGAGACTGAGAGACTGAGAGACTGAGAGACTGAAAGACTGAGAGACTGAGAGATAGTGAGACAGAGAGACATAGAGATAGAGAGATCTTGAATGGATGAGGAGTCTTGCGTTTTTTATTTCATGGGATACATTTTTTTTGAAAATATCAAATTTCAAAAACCTTATTTTATATAAGTTATTAACAGTTTAATGTTAATAAAAAAACAGAACATTAAAATACTGATATCGTTTATAGTGGCGAAACAATGTTAGTGTACAGAAAAGTGGTTCTAATCAAAATTTTATGTCAGTAAACCAAAATATTCCTATATTCACCGCAAAAATATAAATGGCAATAACCCAACACATATAAAACCGATGAATAAACAAATTATAGGTATCATTTTACTTTTGTTTAGTATAACTGAATTTATGTTTGCTCAAAGTCAGACAGGCATACCCTACTCAGCCCAACGAGAAATTCCAGCAGAAATTGAAACTATAAAACTTGCAAAACCTGATGTGAGAAAATTTCTTCAACAGGATTCGGAAACCGATAAAGATGGTGGATATTACAGGATAGGCCGTTCGATAGAAACTAATGTAAATATGCTGGAAAAAGGCAGTTGGGAAACTTTACCAAATGGCGATAAAGTCTGCCGTTTGCAATTTTCGGCACCCGGGGCACTGGCATTAGGCGTTTATTACAATAATTTTTGGTTGCCCGAAGGCGGGCGTTTGTTTTTATATGATGAAAAAAAACATCACGTAATAGGTGCTTTTACAAATAAAAATAATCCTGAAAGTGGATTTTTTGCTACCGAACTTATCTCGGGCGATGTAGTAACACTGGAATATAATGTTGAGGCGGGGGCAACACAGGATGCAATTATCAATATTTCGGAACTGGCGTATGTTTATCGGGGCTATGACGAAACAAACTATAAAGTTGTTTTTGGTTTTGGCGATTCAGAATCATGCGAGGTAAATATAAATTGTTCGGAAGGAAATAACTGGCAGGATCAGAAACGTGGCGTTGCACGAATCCTGCTTAAAGAAGGATCGCAATATGGTTGGTGTACCGGATCGCTTGTTAACAATGTGCGCCAGGATTTCGAACCATATTTTCTAACTGCCGACCACTGTGGCCAATATTCGAGTACAAGCGATTACAACCAATGGATATTTTATTTCAATTTTGAAGCTACGGCTTGCAGTAACCCTACTACAGCACCGGGATATAACACAATAACAGGTTGTACAAAAATTTCGAACGGTGGCAATGCAGGAGCTTCAGGTTCTGATTTTAAGCTCTTACTTTTTTCAAGTAATGTTCCTGTTTCTTTCAATGTATATTTTAACGGATGGAATTCGATAAATCAGGGAAGTTCGTCGGGGGTTTGCATTCATCATCCGGCAGGCGACATAAAAAAGATTTCGACCTATACTTCTTCTCTTACCACCGCCGGATGGAACGGAAGTGGCTACAATTCGCACTGGCGTGTTTACTGGTCTTCTACCAGCAATGGGCATGGAGTTACAGAAGGAGGTTCGTCGGGTTCACCCTTATTTAATTCATCAGGAAATATTGCAGGAACTTTAACAGGGGGAAGCTCTTATTGTACAGCTACTTATATGCCGGATTATTACGGAAAATTTTCATATAGCTGGCAAAATAACGGTACTTCAGCACAAAGCCATCTCAAAGAATGGCTCGACCCCGACACAACCGGCGCAACAGTTCTTTCGGGAATAAATCAGATAGTAGCTATTACAGGCCTTAACACGGATTATTGTTTAAATGATAGTGCCGTAAGCCTTACCGGAATCCCATCGGGGGGAACGTTTTTCGGGACAGGGATGAACGGAAATGTTTTTGATCCAGGTCTTGCAGGTGTTGGGACATATTATATTTATTATTCCACAAGTCTTGGTTCGGCCTCGTTACAGCTTACTGTTCATCAAAACCCTAACCTTGATTTAGGCTCCGATCTTTCGTTTGTGAACGGGCAGATTGCTACGGTTTCAGCAATTTCGGGTTTTGCAAGTTATTTATGGTCGACGGGTTCAACTACTCAATCAATTTCAACAGATACAACGGGAACATATTTTTTAACTGTAAGCAATACAGACGGATGTACTGCTGTTGATGATATTTATATTGATTTCGCAAGTTTACCACTTCCTTCGTGGACTTATGTAAATACCGGTAACAACCACACAATTTTGGTTCAGGATACAACAAGCATCAGCATAAATGGAATTCCAATAGAAATTGGTGATTATATCGGTGTTTTTTACGACTCTTTAGGGATACTTGCTTGTGCAGGCTATATGCCCTGGTTAGGTACTAATTCTGCAATAACTGCATGGGGATCGCAATCGGGAAATAACGATGGTTTTGCAACGGGTGAAGAATTCAAATGGAAAATATGGGATGCGTCGGCGCAATGTGAGTATCTCTCCGAAGCTGAATATATAACATCAGCATTTCCAAACACAGGATTTTATAATGTAAACGGAATGAGTGCTTTGCTTTCGCTATCAAGCTCTTCTGTTGACTCACAATTGGTCGGGCTTGTTCAGGGCTGGAGTATTATTTCCACTTATATCGAAGCTTTTGAGCTTTCAACAGACAGTATTTTTGCACCGGTAATTAATGAAATTATAATTCTGAAAAATGGTGATGGTGATGTGTTCTGGCCTCCATATCTAAATATGATTGGCGATTTACAAGTTGAGCAGGGTTATCAGGTATATATGAGTAGTTTACAAACACTTCCTGTTTATGGCTTCGCAGTTATTCCGCAAAATATACAAATTCCGTTATCGCAAAATTGGAGCATTATTAGTTACCTTCGTGTTTCGCCCGGCAATGTTGCGCAAATGCTTAGTAGTTTGGGTAATTTGGTTATTATTGTGAAAAATGGCAATGGCATGGTTTATTGGCCTCCTTTTATAAACGATATCGGAAATATGCTACCAGGCCAGGGCTATCAAATAAAGCTATCATCGCCGGGTACCTTGGTTTATCCCGCCAATTGATTTGTTAGCGTAGTTCAAAAAACCATCAGACAGTTGACACTTAACAATCCCAAGAGAAAACCAATTTAGTGTATCAATGAATTCAGAACTCCTGATCCATCGTATATGAAGTTGTCGCATAAACCGGATGTATAGATTTCATATTATGATGTTACTCAGAATGCAAATATTTGTAGTTTAAAGGGATTTTTCATTTCTCAGTTTACACTTTTTATTCGTGGATTTAAGAATAGGCGGTCATGTCAGTCCTGGTTCTCTTGCCAATAAGATTCGACTTTGCCCAATATGTCGCTCCTACCGGAGCTTTAA
>JAYENH010000338.1:0-3391 GCA_034721995.1 Bacteroidota bacterium | reverse complement strand
CGAATCCTTATGAGGAAGCCGTTTATGTACAATAATATCTATAAATCGATAATGTTCTTCACCATCAATATGTTCAATTCTTTTTCCTTTCTTTCAACATTTCCTTCAAAAGATGAATTGTAGTCACAATCAACAAAGCATTCCTGGCTTGCAACACATCAAATGTTACGGCACTTCCTATTTCTTTTTTTGTGAGCATATAATTGTAGCGGTCTTTCGAGAGGCTCATCAATTCGTTTACGACATCGGCCTTTTGCTGTTCGAGCAGGATTTTGTAATAGGCCAATACAATACTTTGAATGCTGTTTTCGACAATTAGCGCGGCATTCCCTTCTGAAAGTTCTTGTAAGGCCTCATAGTTTTTCTTTGAAATTGCCACGGCAAAACCATTGAAAAGGTTCCAGCCAAGGGAAGCACCAGGCGATAACATATTGCTGTTATATTTCGATCTTTCATCGGGGTTTAACTGGCTTGGTTGATCATCGTACCGATTTGCCTGGTTTAGGTTAATATCAAGTTTTGGCAACAAACCTGCATTGCCCCATGTATTGTTGTTTTCGGCAATCTCAATGTTTTTTTGCATTATCCTGATCTGGTAATTGTTTTCGAGGCCAATGCGAATGGCATCCGAAAGGCTCAGGCTTTCCTGCGAAATTCCGGTTACGGAAATCAGAATCAAAAATATGATGTTTAAAAATGATGTTCTCATGATTATTACTATTAAATTCCATAGGGCTACACCCTATGCTAATGATTACACCCCGTTGGGGCTATATCAAATTACTTTAAATTTTCTAAACCTTTAATTTTTCTAATCCATAGGGCTACACCCTATGCTAATGATTTCGCCCCGTTGGGGCTATATCAAATTACTTTCAATTTTTCTAAACCTTTAATTTTTCTAATCCATAGGGCTACACCCTATGCTAATGATTACACCCCGTTGGGGCTATATCTGTAATTATCTTTTTCTTATGTTAAATTATTACATTTTATTTTCATCATTCTTCCGTCTTACATCTTCCGACTTCCATCTTCCGACTTCCATCTTCCGACTTCCATCTTCCATCTTTACTCAAACTCCCTTTTTGAAAATATCACTGCTTTTTCAACTTCTTCTCTCGCAGGTTTTTTCCCTGTCCATAGTTGTTTTGTCCCTCTTCTTATATCGTTAAGGATAACAATCAGCGAAGGGAAGAACAACAATAGGAAACCTGTTCCGACAGCAACTCCATACGCTAATGAGATTGCCATTGGAATAAGAAATTGTGCCTGAAAGCTGTTTTGGAGAATAAGTGGATATAAGCCCACCGATGTTGTGATTGTTGTAAGTAAGATTGGCCTAAACCTTGCCAGCCCGGCATGATACGCCGCTGCTTCAACCTTGTACCCTTCAACAAGTAATGAATTGTATTTTGATAAAAACACTACGGCATCGTTAATAATTACCCCCGAAAGTGCAATCATCCCCCAGGCACTTAACATAGAAACCGGAAAGCCTTCAAGGCCGTGCCCCCAAACCGATCCGAGCCAGGCAATGGGGATCATCAAAATTATAATTATCATTTGCATAAACGATCTGAAATGGATCATCAGGATTATAAGGATTATTAAAAAAGCAATGCTGAAATATGTAATAATAACATTCATTGATTCTTCGCTATCCTGCTGCTGGCCAAGAAATTGATACCTTATGCCCGGATATTTTGAAAGAATCTCGGGAAGTATTTTTTCTTCGATACGTTTGATTATTGGAGGGATTGGCTCCATGGGGTCATGCAAATCTGCATCGATCCTGACTTCGCGTGAGCTGTTAAAATGCTTTATGGCCACCGGCCCCCGCTCAATATCGTAATTAGCTAATTCCGATAAGGGATAATCTCCAGCCGGGGTTTTAATCTTCATATCTTCAAACTGTCCAATATTAACACGGTCCTTTTTAGGATATCTCACCCAAACACGTACCTCGTCTTTTCCAACCTGCAAGCGTTGCGCTTGTCCGCCAAAAAATCCCTGGCGTATCTGGTTCGAGATGTCGGCATGGTTCAATCCAAGAAAATAAGCTTTTGGTTTTAGTTTTAGGCGGATTTCCCTTTTTCCTGCCGAATTGTTATCTATAATATTGTTTAATTCAGGAATATCCTTCATCATTTCCATTAACTCTGCTTTGGCAAAATCAAGTTCGCCAAGGTCTTTTCCAAGCAAGGAAACCGAAACAGGAGTGCCAAAAGTATGACGGCCTGCTGTCGAGAATTTCTCTGCTTCGGTTACCGGGCCAATTTTTTTGGTTACCCTGTTTACGACCTCATAACTTGATATTTTGGTATCCTGCAAATCGCGAAGCAAAACAAAAACATTTCCTGTGTGTGTTCCGGTTTCCTGCCCGTTAAACGCACCTCCAACCGAAACAAATGTGTGATTAACAAACGAAACCGTATCGTCGTACTCCTGCATTAAATCTTCGTTTACTTCCCAAATGGCATCCTCGAAACGTTTCAGGTATTCAAGAGTTTGCTTTTCGCCATCACCTGGTTTAAAAGCCACATCAACATTAAACTGATCGAAAGGGATAGAAGGGAAAAAAGTCGCTTTTATAACACTACCTTTAAACATGCCAACTGTCATCATTATTAAAGCAACAGGTATGATGATTACAATATACCGCCACGAGAGTGTCCATTTTAAAATACGCGCATAGAATTTAAACCGCATCCAATGTATAGCACTTTCTAACTTGCGCCGAATATTAGCTCCAAAATCGGCTCTTTTGTTCGAACGCAAAACATGTTCGCTGCCGAGGTGGGCCGGCAAAACAAAAAAGGCTTCCATTAACGAAAACAACAAACTGAATATAACTACAAATGCCATCTCAAACATAAACTCCATTCTTCCGGTAGCAAAAAACAAGGGAGTAAAGGCAATAATTGTTGTGGTTACCGAAGTAAAAACTGCCGGCAATACTTCCATTGTGCCATCGAGGGCTGCCTGTTTGGGAGTCTTTCCTTTTTCGAAATGCGAGTAAATGTTTTCAGCAATCACAATTCCATCATCGACCAAAATACCGATTACCAAAATCATCCCAAATAGAGAAATCATATTTATTGTTATGCCATACAAGCTGGCGGCTATAAACATACCGAGAAATGATGCAGGAATTCCCCATGCTACCCACAGCGATAACCTGAAACTCAGGAACAACCCCAGCGATAAAAGAACAAGAAGAAGCCCGATCCCTCCATTATTATAAAGAAGTTTCAGGCGTTGTCCCAGCATGGCCAGAAAATCATAAGTAACTTTCAGCTTTAGCGCCGTATGCTTTATGTTGAAATCATCTACATATTGCTTTACATAATCGGAAATAACTTCTAAATCTTCTTCGGGCAGCTTATTG
>JAYENH010000337.1:0-13759 GCA_034721995.1 Bacteroidota bacterium | reverse complement strand
TTTCAAAATTCTTTACACAGGAACAACAGGACGCGTAGCCCACGAAATGATACTTGAATGTCGTAACTTTAAAAGTATAGGGCAAATTACTGAATCCGACATAGCCAAACGTTTGATGGATTATGGCTTCCACGCCCCTACCCTGTCTTTTCCTGTACATGGTACTTTAATGGTTGAGCCTACCGAAAGCGAATCGAAGCAGGAACTTGACAAATTTGTTGAAGCAATGAAGAGCATCCATGCAGAAATTATGGAAATAAAAGATGGAAAAGCCGATATCACTGATAATGTTTTAAAGAATGCCCCCCATGCTGTTGAAGTTATTACAGCCGACAAATGGGAACACAAATACGATCGTACTAAAGCCGCATTCCCCTTAGATTGGATTTTGGAAAATAAGTTTTGGCCATCGGTAAACAGAATTGATGACGCATTTGGCGACCGCAACCTCGTTTGTTCTTGCACACCTATTGATGAATACCGATAGGGAAGATTTCACGGAAATAAGAAGAGATAGTTTCGATTTAGCAAATTTGTAAACTTAAAACTACAAATGAAAAGTCTGCTTATTGAAGTTTGTGCTAACTTGGTTGAATCGGCAATAGCTGCGGAACATGGTGGTGCTAAATGAGTAGAATTATGCGAAAACCTTTGGGAAGGCGGAACCACTCCCAATTATGCTACCATCGAAATTGCACGAAAAAAGATCAATATTGATGGTACAATTGATATTTCAAGGATGCAGGAAATAATTGAATAAGAAAAAATATGAAAACATTATTTAATTGCCTGATTATCATTTTTGCTATCACATTTTCAATGTGTTCCGATCCTGGAAAAAATTCTCCTGTTTCTTTTGTCGATCCATTTATTGGAACCGATGCTCATGGCCACACATATCCAGGTGCCAGTCTGCCATTTGGGATGGTGCAATTAAGCCCCGATACAAGAACAGCAAACTGGGATGCCTGTTCGGGTTACCATAGTTCCGATAACTCAATCCTCGGATTTAGCCATAAACATCTTAGCGGCACTGGTGCTATGGACTATGGCGACATAAGGATAATGCCCACACAGGGTGAAGTATTTATTAATCCCGGTAACGAGGAAAATCCTGAGATGGGATACAGATGTAGTTTCAGGCATGAAAGTGAAAAAGCAAGCCCGGGTTATTATGCCGTAAAATTAAACGATTATAATATCGACGTAGAGTTAACAGCCACAAAACGAACAGGTTTTCATAAATACAAAATTAATAGTGGAGGGGCAGTAAATTTCGTTCTCGATTTAAAAGACGACATTGGACTGAATGAAGTACTCGCTTCGGGTCTTACAGTGTTGGGCAACAATGAAATTGCAGGTTACCGGAATTCAAAAGGATGGGCAAAAAATCAGCAATTATTCTTTGTAGTACAGTTCTCGAAACCTTTCGACAAAGTTGATATTGCCGCAAACGATAAATTTATTGTTGCAGAAACCAAAGCCGATGGACAAAATATTAAAGCCGTAATTAATTTCAATGTTGATATGGCCGAGGAAATATTAATAAAAGTAGCTGTTTCATCGGTTAGTATCAATGGGGCAAGAAAAAACTTAGAAGCCGAAAATCCCGGCTGGGATTTCTATGCAGTTAAGAAACAAGCCGAAAAAGTTTGGAACGATGCTTTGTCTTCGATTCGGGTAAAAGGAAGCAAGCAAAGCGATAAAGTAGTTTTCTATACAGCCTTGTATCATTCCTTGCTGGCTCCGAATGTTTATTGCGATGTCGATATGCAATACAGGGGTATGGACATGAAAATCCATAAGGCCGATCATAATGTTTATACAGTATTTTCGTTGTGGGATACTTTCAGGGCTACGCATCCGCTATTTACTATTATCGATCCCGCTTTTGTAAACGACCTGATAAAAACCATGCTTACAAAATACGATGAAAGCGGGCTTCTTCCTGTTTGGGAACTTTCGGCCTGCGAAACCGGCTGCATGATCGGATATCATTCGATACCTGTTATTGCTGATGCTTATGTAAAAGGAATTACCGATTATGATGTAGAAAAAGCTTATGAGGCAATGAAAACAAGTGCTATGCAGGATAAGCCCGGACTTGAGTTTTACAAATCACAGGGTTTTATTCCTATTGATAAAGAGCACGAAGGAGTTTCAAAAACACTCGAATATGCTTATGATGACTGGTGTATTGCCACTATTGCCAAAGCTTTAGGCAAAAAAGATGATTATGACTATTTCATCAACAGGGCACAATTTTATAAGAATGTTTTCGATACTTCAACCGGATTTATGCGAGGAAAGAAAAATGGCAAATTTGTCGAGCCTTTTGATCCTTATGAGGTTAGTGGCGATTTTACCGAAGCCAATTCATGGCAATATTCTTTTTTTGCCCCTCACGATGTTAGTGGTTTGATGCAGGAAATGGGAGGAAAAGAAAAATTTGTTGAAAACCTTGATAAGTTATTTTCTGCTGACAACAAAATTACTGGCCGTAGTCAACCCGATATTTCCGGTTTAATTGGCCAGTATGCCCATGGCAACGAACCAAGCCACCATATTTCATATCTTTACAATTATGCAGGAAAAGCCTGGAAAACCCAGGAAATTGTTAACAAGATTACCTCAGAATTATACAGTGCCAATCGCGATGGTTTATGTGGAAACGAAGATTGCGGTCAGATGTCATCGTGGTACGTATTTTCTGCACTCGGCTTTTACCCTGTAACTCCGGCAAGTGTCGATTATGCAATAGGAACCCCAAAATTCGAAGAAGCTGTTATCAGCCTGAAAAATGAAAATACCTTTTCGCTTATTGCCAATAAGCTTTCTTCCGAAAATATTTATATCCAATCGGCAAAACTGAACGGAAAAGAATATACGCGTTCTTTTATTACTCACAGCGATATTTTGCAAGGAGGTACACTGGTTTTTGAAATGGGGCCAAAGGCTAACAAGGAATGGGGAGCAGAAAATGGCAACATGCCTGTATCATCAATAAATGAAAAAAACTTTGTTGAAGTGCCGGTTTTCGTACAAGCCAAAAAAATCTTTCAACTAAAAACTATTGTTGAATTGGCAAAAAAACAAAAGCAAAAAGTTTATTATACACTTGATGGGAGCAATCCCGACGAAAATTCCATGCTTTATTCCAAAGCTTTTGAAATAAATAAATCAACAATAATAAAGGTAATCAGCATTGATGGTACGGGAAATAAAAGTATGATAGTTGAAGCCGTATTCACTAAAATCCCCGAAGGACGTTCTATTGATTTCATAAATCCATACAGCCATATTTACACTGCCGGAGGCGAATTGGCATTGATAGATCAGAACAGGGGAACAAACGATTTTCGTTCGGGGGAATGGCAAGGTTGGGAAGGCACCGATTTGGAAGCTGTAATCGATCTTGGGAAAATGCAAACGATAAATTCGCTTACCTTAAGTTGTCTGCAAGCTCAGGAAATTTGGATACTTTTGCCAAAGCAGGTGGAATTTTTCATATCGGACAATGGCATGGATTTTAAAAGTACCGGAGTTATCAGGAATAAAATATCGGCAAAAAAAGGCGATTCTTTCATTCATGAATTTAGCCAATCTTTAAATGGTGTAAAAACACGGTATATAAAAGTGCAGGCAATAAATTTTGGCAAACTCCCCCAATGGCATAGAGGGGCAGGCGGGGATGCGTGGATTTTTGCAGATGAGATAGTTATTCGTTAAAAAGGTTCTGGGTTCAGAATCCAAATTTTAGAGTTAAGAATTAAAAGCTTATGGTTAAAAAGATTGAAGTTTTATATTGTGATTCAAATTTCAAGTTTCTAACTTCATTTTATGTCTAAAACAGAAGAGCGCATAATTTTAGGTATTGATCCCGGTACATCCATCATGGGTTATGGTATTATCAGGGCAAGTAAGCCAAAACCTGTTATTTTGGCCATCGGCGAGGTCAACCTTAAAAAATATGCCGACCACTATGTTACTATAAAAGCAATCTATGATAAAACATTAAGCCTTATAGAACAATATCTACCTGACGAACTTGCTATTGAAGCTCCGTTTTATGGGAAAAACGTACAATCGATGTTGAAGCTCGGTCGGGCACAAGGTGCTGCAATTTCGGCAGCCCTTAACCGCTCGATGCCAATTTTTGAATATGCACCCCGAAAAATAAAAGTAGCCATAACAGGCAATGGAAATGCATCGAAAGAACAAGTAGCAGCTTTTCTAAAAACATATTTGAATATTACTGATTTACCTAAAAACCTTGATGCAACTGATGGTCTTGCTGCGGCAGTTTGCCATTATTTTCAGAAATCGCACAGTGCCGGAAAAAAGGATTACAAAAGTTGGAACGATTTTATCAACAAAAACCCCGGAAGGGTCAAGTGATTTGTTGAATTGTCGAAATGTTACTGAGCACCAAAACTACTATCGACACTTAATAGTAAATCAGAAACTGACTGCTACATCATTCATCAATAATCATTCATCAATAATCAATCAAAAGTTTTTGCCTGATTTTTTCGCTAATCTCCTCAAATTCTTCTTGGCTAAGTTTGAGTTTTGGGTTCGAGAAATCAATATCCCGCTCACTATTTATCGGAATAAGATGGATATGGGCATGTGGCACTTCAAGGCCAAGTACAGCCACCCCAACTCTTTTACAATCAATAACCTGATCTATAGCCCTTGCAATTTTTTTTGCAAAAACCATCATACCTGCCAAAAGTTCGTCATCGACATCGAAAATATAATCGATCTCTTTTTTGGGAATTACAAGTGTATGACCTTTTGTTAATGGATAAATATCGAGGAAGGCGTAGTAGTTTTCGTCTTCGGCAATTTTATAAGAAGGGATTTCGCCATTTACTATCTTGCTGAAAATACTTGCCATAGCTAAGTTATGTTATATTGATATTTCAATGATTTCAAATCTCATTAATCCATTAGGAACATTGACTTCGATCTGCTCTCCAACAGATTTGCCGAGTAGGCCTTTGGCAATTGGAGTATTTACCGATAGTTTCTTTTGTTTCAGATCAGCTTCGCTTGGCGAAACAATACTATATTCCATTACAGTATTATTGTCCAGGTTTTTTATTTTCACCTTGTTAAGAATCTGAACCGTGTCAGTATCAATTTTTGATTCATCAATTAAACGGATATTGGCTAAAGCATTTTCCATTTTAGAAATCTTCATCTCCAATAATCCCTGAGCCTCTTTTGCAGCATCGTATTCAGCATTTTCCGACAAATCTCCTTTATCCCGTGCTTCTGCTATTTGTTTAGATATACTGGGACGCTCAACTCTCTTCAATTGATCCAGTTCAGCTTTAAGCCTTTGCATTCCTTCTTCTGTAACATACGATACATCATTCATCTTTTTAATCTTTTTATTTCTTTTATGCTATTTTCAATATGTGCTATCTGTAATAAAATGCTGCTTTAGGTATTGTGCTTCACTTTTACCAGATGTAATTTTCTCTTTAAAGTTTATTTGTACTTATACAAAAATTATAAGATTACCTCCGCTCAAATGAAATTGGCATTTTTTTTACAAAGCCTATATAACAAAAAGAATCCCGAAACATTTCCGGGACTCTTTGATTGTGCAAAGATATTTAGTTTTTTTTGAATTACAAACTCACTCTTGCGCCTATGCTGTGCAATCCATTAAAAGGATCTGTATCGCGATAAGAGTAATCGAAAGAGAAATAAGTTCCGTTCTCTTTGTTAAGAGGTATCTGAAGTGAGATACCGGCAGATGGCCCGGTAAAGGCAGTTTCACGTGTTTCGAAATCGTCACCAAAAATATTATCGCCTTTTTCGTATTTGTAGCCACCACGTAAGAATAAAATATCATGGTAGTTAAATTCCAGGCCCAGGTGGAACTGGTCTTTTGTAAATGAGTTGGAAGTGAAATTTCCTGCAAGGATCAATTGATTGTTCCCTGCAAAATTAAAATCATAAGCACCGCCAATAGTGATTAGCGAAGGCAATTCAAATTCTGCGCTTCTATGCTCAACAGTAAGGTCTACCTCTGTGGCAGGTACTTCGCCCCTAAAGGATAAACCGTCGCCTGAATAACGCATGGTAGGCCCAACATTTTTCATCGCTATACCAAAATGAATTTGTTCCTGGCTACCTGTTACATATTGGATACCTGCATCGAAGCAAATACCACTCGCTGTAACATCGGAGATTCCCTCGTTAATAATCTTCACTGTTAATCCACCGTATATTGCATTCGAGAATTCTTTGGCATAAGACACCGAAATTACTGTGTATTTAGGATTAAAGGTTCCGATACCCCCATCAGGTAAATCTACAGTTGTTATTTCAATATCGCCAAAGTCGATATTTTGTACTGCCATACTGAGTACCCC
Source organism: Bacteroidota bacterium (assembly GCA_034721995.1). Taxonomy (GTDB): domain Bacteria; phylum Bacteroidota; class Bacteroidia; order Bacteroidales; family M50B96; genus JAIOYV01. The sequence goes on along the minus strand of JAYENH010000337.1, from coordinate 7,364 downwards.
TGATTCGCCAATCTTTTGTGAAAAGCCAAAGGCATTCATCGAAATATCGGCTCCAACATATAATTTGGTATGCGAAAAAAGCAATTCTGTTCCCTTTGCAAAAGCAGTTCCTGCAACATTCTGAAAAATCCCTTCAAGCCCGCGAACACAGGCTGTATTAGCACCTCCCCATCCCGAACTCCTGGCCCAGGGATTGATCAATAATTCTGAGGCACCGGCCTGTCCCGACCTTTGCTTGTTTCCTGCTTGTCCCTGAAAAGGAATTATCAATAATGCAAGCAGAATTATGCTGATACTATTTACATAAATCTTTTTCATCTTTTTAGTTTTTTTATTTTCAATATCAGTCATGATTAAAATGCATTCAGGTCAATGGGGCGAAGTGCTCCAAACCATTTTAAAATTTTCTCACCTAAGCCATCAGCATCAATATGGATTATGTACACGCCACTTGCTATGGTAATTCCATATTGGTTTTTCAAATCCCAATCCTGATAACTTAAAACATTATCTTTTTTGAAACGCCTGACTAAGGTACCTCCAATATTGTAAATCGAAATTGTACACTTTTGTGGCAGGTTTGTAATTTTAACCAGATTTTCTAACTGTGTAAGTTCATATTCTGAATATCCATAATAAGGATTTGGCACAATGTTAATTTCATCAAGCATATCTTTTGCCGTTTCCGTATCATTCTTAGTTGTCATTATATCACGAGTATCGAAACTAAACATAGGGAAACCCTGATTGAGAGAATCTTGTGAAGCATACATGAAATGTCCTGCCCTGTGAGGGTTAGCCATACGAATGCTCATATGATAATCGGCCTCAGACAATACTTTATCGAAATCCTGATTGATATATTGGCCTGAGCGTATCGGTATTCCACACCACATGAAATTACGATATGCATCTCTTACATCTAATGTTCTGTCGCTTGATAATAATTTATGCATGTATTTACCACCATCATACCCTGGCATATATATGCTGGTATCCTCATGGTTTGCTTTCAAATAGAAATTATTACCGATAATATAAGTGTAATGCTTACCCCCAAAACGAGTACCATGAAAACTTGAGTACCAGCTTGCACTTGGGTTCCATTTCATATCACGGCCATTTTCGCCTGGAAGTTCAGATGCCTCGCCAAATACGATATTTAAACGGGTTCCGGTTTCAACATCTATTGCATAACCGGGAAACCATCCCATTCCTTTTCCTGAAATGTAATTAGCATTTGCAGCATTCTCGGTTCCTTCTTCTGTTGTTGCATAATTCCCATCTTTATCTACCGAATAAGAATCGCGAAGATCAAATTTCATTGCATCGCCTTCGCCAAAGAGTGGTGGGATTTCGTCTCCATCTTCAGTAGAGTCATTTTCGCTCAACTCAATAACACATGCACGTGTCCATTTGCTTTTATCGGCAGTAATCACCAAATCAATACTTGACAATCTGTATTGAGAGAAACGGATTCCGGCTTGTCCATAAGGATTTCCGGGTCCATCCACAATATTTGACACCATCTTATAAGGAGCCCAGGTGCCACCCAATATTTTCTCGAAAGCTTCTTCTTTATCGTAATTTCCACTTGAGATATTAAAATCATTGTATTCCGGCTCAGATTCGTCTTCCTGTGTTCCTGCCCTTATCCAGTTGCGTTCATTAAAATCATCACCATCAGGGAGGAAATACAGCCAGGGATTCTGAACAGGTTCAAAATAGTCGGTATATCCTAATACTCCCATTGATTTATCAATTACCCCATTACTGCCTGGTCTGTCAAGATAATCCTGTGCTTCAATAATTACAGATAATCCAAGTTCCGATATTATTTGCTCATTACGTACGGTAATCCCACTTCTGGAATAAATTTTATCTATTACATCCGCTTGCTGGTTCGGAAGAGTATCTTGATATATAAACCATTTTGATTCCTTGATAGCCCAATCCCAAAGCGTACCATCATTATAAACCGATGAGTCGGGATCGAAAGCAATAACAAAATCTCCTTCAGGAATATTAAGTGGATCGACAACTTTTATTTTGATTGGCGCTTCACCTTTTTTATATTTTCTTGCATCAACATGCCAGGGTTCGCCCAACATTATTGAGTCGATTGATTCTTGCTTTAGATTAATTATATTCGGGCCGCTTCCAAAACCTTCTAATTGAGTAATTTCCAGTCCATCGCCATAAGCCGAATTCAATAAAGTACCACCATCACGAGTTTCCGGAATATGAGGAATTACTTCGTATATAACTATTGAACCGGTAGCTCCTTTCCGTCCGGCCTTGTAAGGTAGTTTTTGACCCTTAATCGAATTACCGTCATTTTGGTCATAAGTCATGAAATTATTGTAACCATAAGCAATAATGGCGTAATAATACTTTTTATGATTAACTAATTTGTTGTCTCCCTGTGCAAATTCATCCTCTTTAAGAACAAAAGAATGTTGAATTCCTACATTCTCCCCTTCTACCATCATTTCAGGAATATTAGCCTGCATATCTTTACTCCATGTAAAATTCACAAGATCTTCGACATCATTTTTAATATCGCACTGGAATACTTCACGAGCAAGATTGATATTACGAATATCACCAATCGAAACCGATTTGTTTTTTAACTGAAATACCTGATACCCCTCAAAACGATAGTATTTATCTACATCATCAATAATATTATCCTGATCGATATCAACATTAACTATCGAGAAATCTTTTTCTTCGTATTGCTCAAGGTAATTGTTCGATTGCACTATATTTGAAATGTGAAAAACTATTTCTTTGTCAAGTTCAATAATTTCCATATCGGGAGCGTCTGGTCCGTTAACAACTTTAAAGCAATTATCGAATAATAATTGTGCTTTATCGTCAGCTATTCTAACTTCTTCGATCGATTGGAAAGGATTGCCTCCTGTGGCACGTGCCCAAACAACACCTGTTGTAATATCATTAATTGCCCCTGGTTCAAGTGTAAATGGTCCTGCTGAATGAACAAATCGGCGATCGCCAGGTTGATTTTGAGAAGTTTCTTCGTCCCAGTGTGGCATAACCTGTCCTTGTTGTCCCCATCCACATGGATCGGTGCTTCCCGGCATCATAAAATCGGTTTCAACATCACTTGCCTCAGAATCGGAATAATGACCTGTACCTCCGTAAACCATTTTTGTCCCATCTTTCCAAATACCTTTCAGGTAATTATAATAATCAGGGGCAATATCGGGATCGTTCATATTATTATTAGGAGAGTTATTGAAATATAAAAAGCGGCGCATACCCCAGCGCTCATTATCAACAATTCCATCATCGAAATTCAAACCGTTAATATTTCCATTTAAGATGTTCCCATCACAAATCAATTCTCCTGTTACAGGATCTGTACTACTTGGATTATCCATTTGATCTGCATCCTGATATGGGCCTTCAAAAAAGTCAACTCCAATACCGGGTGGTGGAGGTGTCGGGCCACCATAAGCATGTATTTCACCAACGCCATCAACAGCCTTTCCATTGTATAAATAACCCAGACCTCTTTTTACATCACATCCAACATAGTCATCTTCTGCAGCTCCCATATCAGCGTCTGTCCAAACGCCAAAGTAGGTTTCATACAAAGTATAGGTTGAACGGTTGATAAGTGCATAATTATAAAAGGTCATATCGTTAAGCTCATCGTTTGTAGAAAAAGCAAAAGCCTGAGCACGTAGTTCCATTCCAATGGGATCGCCTTGTGTTTCGGAATGGATATTTCCACGATCGTTGTAAACCCACCATAAAGTCTGGTCTCCAAACAGACGGGGTATCCTGTCTTCACGCGATGTTCCACACGGAAGTTCGCCTTCGAGATCGTAAAATGGAAAATCGCCTGCATAAGGATCGTAATAACCATCGCCATTAACATCGGCAAAAGGGGCAAGATAATAATCATATCCATTGGCCACATCGCCATGGGCAGGCCAATTCAGGATTATTTCAGGAATAGAATAACCTGGAAATTCTTCGGCTCTTGTAACAGCATCGGCATTAAACCACCCAACAAATTTAGCAACCTGATTTCGGGTAATTGTAAAATGCCTGTCGTATTCAAGACAAACTTCGCTATTTGTTGTACCTCTGTCGGGTCCGGTAGTAATAAGCGGTCCGGGCCAATAATCGTTTCCGTTGCCACGAAACCTTTGTGCCGAAAGCTTTAACTGTCCGTTTATATCTTCTCCTCCAATCCAGATACAACCTGCAAACAGTGCGGTTTTTCCTGAGTTTTTCGGGATTTCATATCTCGCTTTTCCTTGTAGATCCCACCACATATCACCTCCGGTATGGATAAGCGCACGTACATTATTCAAATCCAGCTCAGTGGAGTTTGTAGCTGGCACACAACCTGCTGTCAGGGCATTTGTCGATTTTGTACCTGTTACCTGATCATTAGTTTCCCATTTGTATTTTTCAGCGTACATGTTAGGGTTGATTAGAAACCACAACAGGAATACGATAATTGTATACTTTAAATTTTTCATTTTATGCTGTTTTATTTTTTATCATTTTAGAAACTTAAAGAAAGTCCAAGCCGTATAGTCCTGGGCCTGCTATACATTCCGGGGTTTTGCAAAGCCATAGTATAATAATTACGAAAAGACTCTTCATCTAACTGAGATTCTATTTCAGGCTGGTTTGCCGCTGCCGACAGATATCCATCATCATCGGGATTACCTGTCTGACTATATACATTGATAACATTTTTTGTATCAAGAACATTAATAATCTCAAGATAAACATTCAGCCTGGCTTGTTTCTTGTCTTCACCTTCGCCCCAATGTAGAATAATGTCCCTGTCTACAGTAAGGTCAATTGATGTGCGCCAGGGTTTGCGAGAGCCATTCCATGATCCTTCCATAACATTTCCAACAATCGAACGCTTCGTGTATGGAGATCCTGAACCGGCCTTAATTACAATGTTTGTTCCTGTATTTTGTAAAATATCTTTTCCGAATAGTTTCGGTCCGTTGTATAACTTTCCATTGAAAAAACGGAAATCAACATTTGCAATTAGCTGATGTCTTTGGTCGTAACTAAGCGGAATAGTAGCACGGAGGTTAGGCTGGCCTGAGTTTACCAGATTAAGACCCTCACCTGAACTTGATCCTGTACCATTAGCAAACTGAAGTGTATAACTTGCACGTAACGAAATATTTCCGGTTCTCCTTAAATCATAAGACATAGTAAAACCTTTTACCGTACCAAAGTCGATATTGCCATAGGTATTATATTTAAAAACCGGATATGCTCCAATAACACTTATAGCCTGTGTCATATCCCTCATTTCGCGGTAAAATGCCGATAATGATATGGCTGATGTATTTCCTATTTTTTGTTTGAAACCAAGTTCATAGTCGATAGTCTTTTAAGGCTGTAGATTTGGATTGGTGAGAATCCGGCGTTCTGTTGCCCGGACTTGCATTAATAAGTAGTCTATTGGATTGATATTTAATCCTCCGGGACGCGTTGACAAAACATCATAATGGGCATAAAACAATGCTACATCAGATATAGGAAAAGAGAACGAGATACGTGGCATAACGGTAATCTGTGGTTCGTAATCTTCAAACGATTGTGTAACATTATAATCGGGCGATGTCATCTCAATATCAGGATTAACAAGATAAGGTTGTATCCCTGTAGCCGAGGCAATTAATTGAGGATCGTCAATTTCGGTACCGGCAGCATCGTACCATGTACTTTCGTCCCGGTAACCCTGTATGCTTGTCGGGTTTTTAAGGTTATCAACATAAATAACAAATCCTTCACCTACATTATCCGGATGGTTAGTACTCAGAATTTTTCCTCCATCATCGTCTCCAACTTTATAGGTTTCATATAAGGTATAAGGGTCTTTCAAAACCATTTGGTTTGCATCGAACCTGTCTACCCTCAATCCTACATTAAAAACAAGATCGTTAAAAGCAAACTTGTCCTGAATGTATGCAGCAGCATAGGTTGGTTGGAAAGGTGCCCGCTCGCGTGTGTACCATCCATCATCGTTGGTAGCGGTAAAGAAATCCTGCAAACTTGGTGTGTGTGTTAATTTATTTCCATAAACATCGTAACCAAGATAGCCAACATAAGCGTTTCCGCTATTTAGAAGTTCATCGGCACTAAAATAAGATATATCAAAATCGCTTGGGTCATATTTGTCAACATCTACCCAGTCTAAACTATTTTTATCCAGGCCCAGATAATCCCTGAAATTAATATCGAAATATGCCTGATCGTTTTCACTGTACAAGCGGTTGTAGGAAATAGTATCGTTAAAAATTTGGTTGTCAAAATCATCAAGCACATATTCTCCGTTTTCGTCGGTTACAAAATGTAAAACAGGATTGTTAATATCTATTTGTGCAATATGTTTGTTCATCAGGCCACGGGCTAATGTCCAAAGTCCTCTAGGGCTAACACTGTAACTTGTATATGTTCTTTGCTCAAATTCAAATCCAACAGTAATCGCATGGTTCTTTATGTCGGCCGAACCTGCTGCACTAATCCTGAATTGATTGTTGTCATAATTGCTATAGCCAGCGGATAATTGACCCGGACTTGCCCATCGATATCGACCATATATATTTATAGGTGCATCACCATTTAATAATCCTTTGCCTGTCTGTATTAATTCAGTTGATGTATAAAAAAAGCTATTATCGTACATATCGAAATAGCGTTGGGTATAATTTGCAGCTTCATAATTAAGATCAGAATATTCATAAGTAATAAGGGTATCGAAGAAATTAATTAACTGATGTGCCATTAATCCGGTTACAGAATCCTGCATTAAATCGTTCGAGTAGAAAGGTATTTTATAAGTAGTAAATTTACCTATATAACCATAATCGAAGAAATTGTCTTTATGTTTTTTGTCCCATGTTTTTCCGAAAGTTGTTTCATAATCGGCCTGAATGGAATAATAAGCATTTTTGATTGTAGGGTTTTCAATATCAGGATTATCGGGAAACTTCTGGGTAAACCGTAAGTAAACCCTATAGTTATCATAAAACGTCTCAGAGAAATTTGCTTCGTTGAACATTGCATGAAAATTACTCCAGTTGTTATTTTTTCCATGAAGAGCAGAACCGCCAAGAACTATATTTGTATTTTTCGAAGGTTTAAAATCGAGCTTGCCCGATAAATTTATCCTGTAATCGTCGTCGCCTCTTTTTACAGTATATTCCTCAAAGGCATCATCATGGAGAAACTCAGCTTCGAGGTTTGCCCCAAAACCGGCATTTACCGAACGTAATGGATTTTCAATAATACTTTGTCTAATGGAATCTGTAGCCCTGTAAAGAGGAATAGCCGAAGGAGTGGGG
>JAYENH010000336.1:0-3394 GCA_034721995.1 Bacteroidota bacterium | reverse complement strand
ACGTTCGGGCAAATTATAATCCACCTGGATTGTGCCTAATTGCCATTCCCTTCCTATCGCATCTTTTACCATAAAATCGAGTTTAGGGCCATAAAATGCAGCTTCGCCAGTTTTTACCTTATAATCAATTCCTTTTGTTTCAACAGCTTCGAGGATGGCTTTTTCAGCTTTTCCCCAATTTTCATCAGTGCCAATATATTTTTCGGTATTTTCTTTATCGCGTAAGGAAACCTGAGTGGTGAAATTCTTAAAATCGAGGGTTTTAAAAATATACAAGACAATGTCGATCACCTTAATAAATTCTTCTTTTAATTGATCGGGGCGACAAAAAATATGGGCATCATCCTGTGTAAATCCGCGAACACGTGTCAATCCGTGCAATTCGCCATGTTGCTCGTAACGATAAACAGTTCCAAATTCAGCATAGCGAATAGGTAAATCTTTGTATGAGTGTGGTTTCGATCTATAAATTTCGCAATGATGTGGACAATTCATTGGTTTCAGCAAAAATTCTTCGCCCTCAGCAGGAGTATTGATAGGCTGAAAAGAGTCTTTACCATATTTCGCATAATGACCTGAGGTTACATATAATTCTTTCTGGCCAATATGTGGCGTTATAACAGGTTCGTAGCCGTATTGCTTTTGTACTTTCTTAAGGAAATTTTCGAGACGCTCGCGCAATTGTGCTCCTTTAGGTAACCACAAAGGAAGTCCCATACCAACTTTTTGTGAGAAGGTGAAAAGTTCAAGCTCTTTACCAATTTTTCGATGGTCGCGTTTTTTGGCCTCCTTCAACATCAATAAATATTCTTCCAGATATTTTTGCTTTGGAAACGAAATGCCATATAGCCTTGTCAACTGCTTTTGCGTTTCGTCGCCTTTCCAGTATGCACCAGCTACACTTAATACCTTTATTGCCTTAATCAACCCGGTGTTCGGTAAATGAGGCCCACGACAGAGATCTGTAAAATCGCCTTGTGTATAAAAAGTTATGGAACCATCATCAAGCCCGGATATAAGATCGACCTTGTATTCATCGCCTTTTTGCGAGTAATGTTCCAATGCCTCTTTTTTCGACATTTCTTTTCTAATGAATACATTTTTTTGCCGGGCCAGTTCAAGCATTTCAGCTTCAATCTTTTTAAAGTCATTATCAGAAATTACCATTCCTTCCGGCAAGTCGATATCATAATAAAATCCATTTTCTATGGCAGGGCCAACCCACAATTTAACACCCGGATACAAATGTTCTATCGCTTGTGCCATTATGTGTGCCGACGAATGCCAAAAAGCATGTTTGCCTTCTTCATCGTTAAATGTAAACAATTTAATTTCGGCATCAGACTCAATGGCCCTGGTTGCATCTTGTAATTCACCGTTTAATGAGATTGCAATAACCTCTTTAGCTAAACGGTTACTGATACTTCTTGCTATATCTATTGCTGTTATTCCTTCCTCGAATTCTTTTACATTCTTATCAGGAAAAGTGATTTTTATCATAATTAGTATTTTTCAAAAAAAACAAGCCGCAAAAGTAAACTTATTTCTAAGGAATTGGAAACTTGAAACAAGAAAATAGAAAATAGAAATTAGAACCTTCAAACGTAAAGCTATAAACGTGAAACTATAAAAGCTCAAATCAAAAGGACAAATTCAAAAAAACCTGCACCTTTAGTCCCCTGTATATTTTAGGTCGTCGAATTTTCCTTCGGTAATTTCTATTGTTTCTGTTAATAAATTTAATGCTGAAAATTTAAAAGTACCCGATATTGTTTTTTCATTAGTATCGACCTCCGTTAACACAATTTCTCCTTCCAGCGCAGCATAAGTATCTTCGGTTGTTGCATCTGTGCTGGCTTTATAAACGGCCGACATTTCGGTTACAGTAGGGATTAATGACAGGGTGTATGTTCCTTCTGCAATCCCAAAAGTAGTAATCACAATTAATTCGCCACCGAGAGAGCTTGCTGTGATAACAAACTTTTCGGATAGCAACTCTGTAGTCCTGAGAGAGCTTGTCCAGGCTTGTCCATCGATTTTGGCTGTCATCGTGGCAAATATTTTAAGGTCTTCCTTGTCGCATGAGGAGAAAGAAAAAATTGTAAGCAATGCTGTTATAGTCAGCAGTTTTAAATAATTATTCATAATTGTTATTCTATTTTAAAATGAGCGGCAAAAGTAATAGTAATTTGATTAGGAGAGTGCTTTAACGATGGTTGTAAGTTTAACATTACATTTATCATCGAAAAGCAATCATCATTGAAATACCCGGTATCTTTATTTTTTCTGATATCATAACCATTCCCTTTTCGTTTACACGCTTACCCAAAACAGCGAGATTCCAATCACCATGCAAATCAATATATTTTGCTTTATGGTTAACATTATAATATATCAGTATTTCGCTCCAGCTATCGCCATTGGCATTTCCTGTAATAGTAAAACCAAGAAGGCCCTGCTGTGTTTTAAAAAACTTAAGATGCTCCCTTACTCCATCGGCGGCAGGCATGAAAAAAGCTGGATGATTTTTACGTATATCTATAATGGCCTTATAATAATCGAAAACATCTTTGTTATCACTTTTCCAGCCCCAGTCAATCCGGTTTACTTTGTCGGGCAGGTTATATGAATTATGCTCGCCTTGTTTAGTACGCATCATTTCTACCCCGGCATGTAAAAAGGGAATTCCCTGCGAGGTAAGCACAATGGCATTTGCTAATTTGTGCATGTCTTTAATTTCTTGTTGTGATGCATTAGGTTGCGAAATATTTAATTTGTCGAACAGCGTAAGATTATCGTGGCATGATACATACGAAACAGCTTGCCAGGGCTGCGATGCCCAAACAGTATCGGAATAATTTACTGTGGGATAAACAATCTGATCGTGGTAAATAGCTCCTACAACACCAAATTTAATTGATTCTTCCATATTTTTTGCGCCTGTAACAAAACCTGTACTTTTTTCTTCAAACACGGAACCTTTTAGCCCATCGCGCAAATCGTCGCTAAATGCACTTATCTGTTTCATGAAATGAGTATTTTTCTTTACGGCGCGTATGTTTTCTGATAGAGGAGAATCTCCGGCCGTCCATCCTTCGCCATAAATAAAACAAGATGTATTTAGTTTTTTTACGGCAGTAGCAATGCGGTTCATTGTTTCAATATCGTGAATCCCCATCAGGTCGAAACGAAAACCATCAATATGATATTCCTTTACCCAATATTTTATCGATTCGATCATGAATTTCCGCATCATGGTTCGCTCCGATGCAGTTTCGTTTCCACAGCCCGAAGCATTTGAATAACTACTATCTTTATTATGTCGATAATAGTAACCCGGTACTTCGAGGTTGAAATTAGATTTTTTGGTTTGCCCTGTGTGGTTATACACAAC
>JAYENH010000335.1:0-13765 GCA_034721995.1 Bacteroidota bacterium | reverse complement strand
CACCATCAGGCCTTTGTCGAGAACCGACAACAAGCTATCGGTACGAAATAGCTGAAGTCCGCTAATGTTCGATCTGAGATAAAGGGTAAACGATATGAGAAACTGATTGAACACAAGAAAAAGCAAAAGGTACATCTGATCCCAGCTATAACCGATTATCAACGCAAACGAAAAACTCACAACAAGATAAACTATGGCCAGCATAAATTTTATGACCACTATGTTCGACAAGTATTTTGTGAGCATGTGCCGGTATTGTGAGATGTTGCGGTTGTTATAATTTGTAATTCCTAAATCGAGAAAAGCGTTGAGTACCAGCGAAAAATTAAATAAAGAAATATAAAATCCATAATCGCCTGCTCCCACCAAATTTTGTACCGTGCGGTCGATACCAAATATCCAGAATGGCTTGATTAAAAGATTCAGTAAAAGCAGCAATGCTAAATTTGTAATAAACTTCTTCTTCAATCCCTCTTGTGTTTTGCCAGATATTTGCTTTGTATGTTTCCTTATACGAAACAAAAAATCAAAATTGAATACTGTTTAATTTGATTATTTTTGACAATAAAATATCCCGGCTGTTTTACATGAAAGACCTGATGTTTAATCATGCAAAATGGTTGCTATATGTAATATGTTTTATTTTTTGCTGAATGAATATACTCGTAAATACACGTTTGTTGCTGAAAGACAAACTCGAAGGCATTGGTTGGTTTACTTTCGAGAACCTAAAGAGGATTACCAGAAAACATCCCGAACATAGTTTTTTCTTTTTATACGACAGGCCTTTTAGCAATGAATTTATTTTTGCTGAAAACATTACCCCCATTGTTGCCGGGCCTCCAACACGGCATCCGGTACTTTGGTATTTTTGGTTCGAATGGGTAATTCCACGAATAATCAGAAAATACAAAATCGACATTTTTATTTCGCCCGATGGGTATCTTTCATTATCAGCCAAAGTAAAAACCCTGTTGGTAATCCATGATATAAATTTTATTCACCGTCCGCAGGATCTGCCTTATCTGATTGGGAAATATTATAATTATTTTACTCCTAAATTTGCCGGAAAGGCAACACGCATAGCAACAGTATCGGAATACTCAAAACAAGATATTGTTTACAATTACGCCATTTCACGCGATAAAATTGATGTTGTTTACAATGGGGCAAACCCGAATTACAAGCCTGTAGCTGAAAATATAAAAACAGAAATCCGTAACGAATACTCTAATGGCTCACCCTATTTTATTTTTATCGGGGCCTTGCATCCACGAAAAAATGTAACCAGGCTTTTACAGGCTTTCGATAAATTTAAGGAAGAAAGCACAAGCGAGTGCAAGTTGATTATTGTTGGCGAAAAGATGTTTAAATCGGGTGAAATAAGCGAGTGTTTTCAGAAAATGAAACATGCAGGAGAAGTGATTTTTACAGGCCGCCTCGAACCTGACACTTTAAACAAAGTTTTGGCTTCGGCACTGGCTCTTACTTTTGTCCCTTATTTCGAAGGATTTGGGATTCCAATTCTTGAGGCTTTTTATTGCGACACACCGGTAATTACTTCAAACAAAACATCGATGCCCGAAGTGGCTGCCAATGCTGCCCTTTTTGTTGATCCTTTTTCTGTGGATTCGATAAAAAATGCCATGCTTAAAATTTATTCTGATAAAAAATTAAGAACGGAATTAATTGAGAGAGGTAGAATTCGCCGTCATTATTTTTCATGGGAAAAAACCTCAGAAAAACTTTGGGATAGTATTTTGAGAACAGTGGAGGAATAATCAAAAATCTTGTTACGAATAGTTGAAATACAATTTCCAAATATCAATTCAAAACTAATTACCTGGAGCAAAGCCATTTCTTTTATAAGGGAGGCCCGGATTGGATAAAAAAACGATAGCCAAAGATGTTTTGCAAATAAGGAAAATAGTTTAATCCATGTAAAAGATAGTTCCTTTACAAACATATTTTTTAATATCCTGTTTCGGAATAAAAAAGCAATAAACCCGGCAAGGATTGCCCCCGTTGAATTTGCTACAAAATCAAGAATGTCGCCAAACCTGCCAATAAAAATGTGCTGTTGCAAAATTTCCAATATTCCTCCAAACACAACAGAAATTGTAATTGCCATAAAAATCTGACGAATGAAACTTTTACAATATCCGATTCGCAAAAACCCAAATATCAGACTTGCCGAAAGCACAAAATACACAGCGATATGCGCGAATTTGTCGGCATTCCAAATTGGAGGCATATACAATTTATCGCCCGGCACAGCCGAAAGAATAAAAATTGTAATTGCCCATAAAATGGCCGGCAATAATGACACACAGATTTTTTTCATACGATGAATCTTGTAAAAAACACTATTTAACTTTGCACAACCCAACGGTTTAACATCTAACAATTTAACCTTTAAACCCTTCTCCCTACATCATTTTGCTACGTTTTATCAGGTAGGGCAAAAGTACTTTCTTAAAATCTTCGTTAATGTCTGCCTCGATTAAATCGATTTTGTACTGGCCACATTTCATTTTTATATCGTTGAAATAGTTGCTGATGGCTGTTGTATAATCTTCGCGTACCTCGTTAGGATTGAATTTTATTTCTTCTCCACTTTCTAAATCAATAAAACGGTAAGGGCGGTTTTTATAATCGAAGTTCTCCTCCCTCTTTTTATCACGTACATGAAAAAGTACAACTTCGTGTTTATTATGCCGCAAGTGCTGTAGTGCCGAAAAAAGATTGTCGGGTTCTTCATTTTCGAGCATATCGCTAAAAATTATTACAAGCGAACGCTGATGGATACTATCAGCAATCTGGTGTAACAATTTCGAGGCATCGGTCTTTTTTTTGTCTTTCGAATAATCGGCCTGCAACAATCGGTTAAGGTTGGCATACAAAAGTTTTGCATGTACCATCGACAAACGGGCTTCGGTATGCAATTCGAGTTCGTCGGAAAAAAGGGTCAGCCCAACTGCATCGCGTTGTTTACGCAAAAGATAAATAAGAGCCGAAGCACAATAAACCGAGAAAGCCAGTTTATTTTGAACACCCTCGTCATAAGGGAACATCATCGACGAAGATGTGTCGATTATGATGTGCGCACGTAAATTTGTTTCTTCCTCAAAGCGTTTTACATACAAACGCTCGGTGCGGGCAAACAGTTTCCAGTCGATATGCTTTGTCGATTCGCCCCGGTTATAAAGGCGGTGCTCGGCAAATTCTACCGAAAATCCATGAAAAGGGCTACGGTGAAGGCCGGTAATAAAACCTTCTACTACCTCTTTTGCAATAAATTCAAGATGGTCGAATTCCTGCAGGTTCTGTATGTCGACAATGTTTTTCAAAATATTACTTTTCGTTGAGATACTAATAGATTTGGGCAAAAAATAAAGGCACGAGAAGATTCTCATGCCCGTTTAAAACAGTAATATTTTTTCGATATTACAACAAGCTTTCTAATTTTTTTGCCAATACCGATTTGGGTACTGCGCCAACCTGCTTATCGACGACTTCGCCATTTTTGAAAAACAAAATTGTAGGGATATTCCTGATCCCGAATTTTGCAGCAGTGCCCGGATTACCATCAACATCAAGTTTTGTCATAACCGCTTGGTCTTTATAATCTTCCGAAAGTTCGTTCACAATCGGCCCTACCATGCGGCAAGGTCCACACCATTCTGCCCAAAAATCAACAATAACAGGTTTGTCTGATTTTAAAACTATCTCTTCGAAATTTGCATCGGTAACTTCAAGTGCCATGTTTTTCTAATTAAATTTATTATTACTAATTAAAATACTTCTTTCTATTCAATTTTTTGAAGTGCAAATGTAATTTATTTTCTAAAATTGTGCTTCATTTTCATTTGAAAAAGGAAATAAATCTATTTATAGCATAAGTTCAAAACCAAAATAAACTTGTGTTTCTTTATCAAAAGGAATAACTTTGTATGATAAATAAAAAATATTTCATAATTTATAATTTGTAAATAATGGCAACATTAACAAAACAAGATATATTGGATTTATTAGAGCATCAGGCAATAGAATTTAACAAACGCCAAAAGGAAGCCGATATTCGTCAAAAGGAAGCCGATATTCGTCAAAAGGAAGCCGAAGTACGTCAAAAGGAAGCCGAAATACGCCAAAAGGAAGCTGATGCACGCCAAAAGGCCTTTGACAAGGGAATGGATGAATTGCGTAAAGAAGTTGGGGGTATCGGGAAAAGTAATGGTGCTATAGCCGAGGATTTTTTCTATTCGGGCCTGAGCAACTCTATGAAATTAGCAAACATGGAATTTGATTATGTTGATCGAAACCTACAAAGAAAACGTAATAATTTGCAGGCCGAATATGATATTGTGTTGTACAATAATTATAAAGTGGCAATTGTTGAGGTTAAATACAACTTCAAAATAAGCCAATTGCGTACTTTTTATAAAGACAAGATCAAGAACTTTAAAATATTATTTCCACAGTATAAACAATATGTTGTTTATGGTGTGGTTGCAGGGCTTACCTTTGAAAAAGGCTTTTTTGAAGAAGCTCAATCGTATGGATTTTATGTTCTTACACAGGATAATGACCGGATACAAATTTTGAACTCCAATGATTTTGTGCCAAATGAGATAAAATAATCTTTCCTTAGGATAACTTAAAATTATGCGATGTTTCTTCTTTCAGATAATTTAGAAACTTGCTATTTAGTTTTATCATGTATTTGCGTGAGAACATTTTAATCCTGATATTACTTTCTACATCGAAAATCTCGAACTGCAGGAGAGCTTTCCCTTTATTTTCAGTGGCTATTTCGGCAATCTCATTAATAAACGATTCTGAAATCTCGGATAAGGGTAAAGTTATGGTCAGGCCTTTTATCTTATCTCGCAAATTTGCAAGCATTTCCATCGACTCAATTTTCAACTCAAGTTCATCGGTGTTCCCAAAGGGGCGGTTTTGCACGTTGCCTTTAATAAACAGGGAATAGCCTTCGGTAAAGAACTTTTTCATATCAAGATAGCTTTGCCCGAAAAGAGTAAGCCGGTACGAGTCGGAGTAATCCTGCAAAGTAATCGAGCCATAAGGTTTACCAGTTTTTGTAGTGGCTTCGCGGATTGCTGTAACAATTCCTGCAATTATTATTTTCCTTCCTTTCAATTCTTCAAGTTTATGCAGTTCTTCGAGCCTTGTATTGCAGAAGTGATCGATTTCAATCTTAAAATCGTCGAGAGGGTGGGCAGAAAGATAGATGCCAATAAGTTCCTTTTCTTTTTTCAGCTTGTCGAGGTTGCCCCATACCGGGCCATCGGGAATGGCTGGCCTGGTAACCTGAAACTCTTCGCTGTCGCCAAAAAGGCTTTTTTGTTGCGAGTTTTTTTCGGCCTGTACCAAATTACCAAAACGGATAAGCGTTTCACTAAAAGTTGAATCCTTTCCATTTTCAAGAAAAAACTGAAATCTGTCAATTTCGGGAAAACAATCGAAAGCTCCCGATTGTGCCAGCGATTCGATATTTTTTTTATTGACAGCGTGCAGGTTAACGCGTGTTACAAAATCGAAAATATTTTCGTAAAGGCCGTTTTTTTCCCGTTCGGCAATTATCGATTTTGCTGCTGCCTCGCCTACTCCCTTAATTGCAGCCAGGCCAAATCGTACATTTTTTCCTTTTCCAACATTAAATTTCAAATAACTCTCGTTCACATCAGGCCCAAGCACCTTTAGTTTCATACGTTTACATTCGTCCATAAAAATTGTAATCTTTTTTATGTCGGAAAGATTACGACTTAATACCGATGCCATAAACTCGGCGGGATAGTGGGCTTTTAGCCATCCTGTTTGATACGATACAAGGGAATAACAGGTTGAGTGCGATTTGTTAAATGCATATTTGGCGAAAGATTCCCAGTCGTTCCAAATTTTTGTAATAGTTTTTTCCTGAATACCATTTTTAGTGCAACCTTCAACAAACTTTATTTTTAACTCGGCCATGAGCTTTACAATTTTTTTGCCCATTGCTTTTCGCAACGAATCGGCTTGCCCACCGGTAAAACCCGCCAACTTTTGCGAGAGTAACATCACCTGTTCCTGGTACACAGTAATGCCATAAGTTTCTTTTAGGTATTCCTCCATTTCGGGCAAATCGTAGTTTATTTTCTCAACACCATTTTTCCGCTTAACAAAACTTGGAATATATTCCATTGGGCCCGGTCTGTAAAGTGCGTTCATGGCAATTAAATCTTCGAAACGGTTTGGTTTTAGTTCTCTGAGATATTTTTTCATTCCCGGCGATTCAAACTGGAATAGCCCGGTTGTTTCGCCATTGCTATATAGTTTGTAGGTTTTTTCGTCATCAAGGGGTATTTCTTCAATATTAATAGTTTTTCCTTTTGATAATTTAATATTGTCAAGAGTATCTTTTATTATTGATAATGTTTTCAGGCCCAGGAAATCCATCTTTAACATACCAACATCCTCAATGTTTTTCCCATCGAACTGTGTAACAAGCAAATCCGATTCTTTCGATGTACTAATTGGCACATGCTCGTACAAATCGTCCCTGCCAATTATTATCCCGCAGGCATGTAATCCCGTATGCCGTACCGATCCTTCGAGTGTTTCGGCATATTTTAGGGTCTCGACAATAATGGGGTTGTTCGATTTTTTTGCGTTTCTCAACTCGGCAACTTCCTTATAAGCTGTACTAAGGGTAATGCCCGGCCTTTCGGGAACAAGTTTGGCAAGGCGGTCGGATTCCTGTAATGGAAGTTTCTGTACACGGGCAATATCGCGAATGGCCATCCTTGCAGCCATAGTGCCAAATGTTATAATATGCGCAACCCTGTTTTTCCCGTATTTGTTTACCACCCATTTTAGAATCATATCACGCCCTTCCTCATCGAAATCAATATCAATATCAGGCATTGAAATACGATCTGGGTTGAGGAAACGTTCAAAGAGCAAATCATATTTCAAAGGATCGATGTCGGTTATTTTATTACAATAAGCTACTGCCGAACCAGCTGCCGAACCCCTACCCGGCCCAACAGAGACTCCCATTTTTCTGGCTTCATGTAAAAAATCCTGTACAATTAAAAAGTAACCTGGAAAGCCCATTTTCTTTATTACGTCCAATTCATAATCAAGTCGGCGGCTAATCTCTTCTGTTATTTCGGGGTATCGTTTTTTTGCGCCTTCGTAAGATATATGCTTTAGATAATCGTTTTCATCAGAAAAACCTTCGGGAAGCGGGAAGTCGGGCATAATCGGGTCGCGATCGAGTTCGTATTCCTCTACTTTATTGCTTATTTCAATTGTATTTTCAAGTACTTCGGGATGATCGGCAAAAAGCTCGCTCATAACTTCGCGGGTTTTCAGAAATTCCTGCTTTGTGTAGCGCATCCTGTCGGGATCGTCGAGGTCTTTTCCTGTGTTGAGGCAAATCAGGCGGTCGTGTGCATCGGCATCTTCGGCATTAATAAAATGAACATCGTTTGTGGCTATACATTTTACATCAAGCTCTTTTGCTAATTTAAGAATTACGGGATTAACTTCCTGCTGCCTTTCAAAAACATCCTGGTCTGCTTCAGGGTTACTTGATTTGTGTCGTTGTAATTCGAGATAATAATCATCAGCAAAAATTTCTTTAAACTCTTTAATTACTTCACGTGCCTTTTCTTCTCCACTTTTCATAATAGCCTGTGGCACTTCCCCTCCGAGGCATGCACTACTTGCTATAATTCCTTCGTGGTATTTACGTAACAACTCTTTATCGATGCGTGGTTTGTAATAATATCCCTCGATCCATGAAAACGAAATAAGCTTGACCAGGTTTTTATAGCCTTCAAGGTTTTTTGCAAGCAATATTAAGTGATGTCCTGACCTGTCTGATTTTTCAGTTTTCTCGAACCGCGAATTTCTTGCAACATAAACCTCACATCCCAAAATAGGTTTTATGCCTTGCTTTTTTGCTTCTTTATGAAAAACCTTTACTCCGAACATATTGCCATGATCAGTTATGGCGAGGGCTTTCATCTCATTGCCTTTTGCCTTGGCAATTATTTTTGGGATATTCGATGCACCATCGAGAATGGAATATTGGGTATGGACATGCAAGTGTACAAAGTCATTCATAGCTGGATTCTTTAAAGTTTTGATTCTCAGTAAAATTCCAAAACAGGAAATCAGTGTAAAATTAATGATTAATTCTTATGGATTTAAACTTGTTGAAAAGTTTAGGACAAAAAAAAAGAGGACTTCGATAAGTCCTCTTTTAATATTGATTACAGAAAATATTTCTTCTATTTTTCTTTTTTCCTTGTTGAATAATTAATTTTTAAAGCAGAACATTTTCTTAACTCTTGTTTAATATCGGTTACGATACCCATTTCGGTTTTTCCATCAACCTTCAACGAAGTGGTCATTAGCGGAACAACAGCTTCGTCCTGGGCTTCGCGTTCGCTTATTATAAACTGAATAACATCGCCAACCTGTGCAAACTGGTCGTTTAGCTGTATTCTTGGTTCTGTTCCATATTTCGACTGGAATTGGTTCATTGGTGCACCAACATAAATATAGCTAACCAACGACTTTTTTTCGAGTTTGATAATTTCGGTAGCTGCCGGAACAGTAACATCAATTTTCAACGAAGTTTCGCGCATTACGGTAGAAACCATGAAGAAGAACAAAAGCATAAATACAATATCGGGTAACGATGATGTTGAAATTGCGGGCATTCCGCCTTTTCCTTTTCTTTGAAATTTCGCCATAATTATTTTCCTCCTATATTTCTGGGTTCAGCTTCTGAAATTCTTTGCGGATATATATCTTTTACAGCTTCACGTTCATCATCTTTTAATGCTCCGTAATTTTTTCCGAATCGCTGCATTGAAATTTCATCGCGCAATTCGTTGTAAGCCGCTGCCAATTCATTTTGAACTGCAATATAAGTTTCGTAAGCTGTTCCACGGTCGTTTTGTAAGGATATTATTCCTTTCGATACCATGTAGTTACCAAAGAACGGTATCTCTTTCAAGGTCTTGGCCGGAAGTTCCTCTTTGTCTAAAGGATTAGCAATAAACTCTTTTGCTTTATCCTTTAGGTTTTCGATACTAAGTAATTTTCCTTCAACCTGCAATTGGTTCTTGCTATTGATAAGCACAATAAAAACATTTCGTTCTTTAATTTGCTTATCATCGTCCACCTGATTTTTTTCAGGCATAGGCGGAAGCTTTCGCGACAAACCGGAATCAACATCCATGGTTGTAGTAACCAAGAAGAAAATCAGGAGCAGGAAAGCTATATCGGCCAACGAACCTCCATTTATTTCGGGTGTTTCTCGTGCCATAAATATATTTTTTTAATCAATTTATGCTGAACATATAGTTCATAAATACTATTTGAATGCCTTGGCTACTTCGTAATAGAGAATTGACAGCAACGATAACACTCCCAATATGTACATCGCCCAAATGCCAGTATCGACATATTTTGAGAACAAATTGGCATCCATGGTAATTTCATCGTAGAAAAATTTCTTGTAACCATGGAATTGGTGAATTATGTCAGAAGATACCATATAAGCAAGCAGGGCAACCACAACCATCGCCCCAACCATAATAAGGGTTTTCTTTGAATTTTTCGGATCGCTTATCATTTTGAATATCGGAAACAGGATAGCTGCAAGTGCTGCTGCAAGCACCAGAAATATGGCCCAGTTCAGGAATATGTCTAACTTGCCGCCTAACACATTCATCTGTTCTGCAAATTCGGCATCGACTGAAAACTGGCTGGTACCAACGTAAAAGACTACGACAATAACACCAGATATCACCACAAGCAAAATCTGTAGAATGCTTAATATTTTTGAAAGTTTATCTTTCATGATTCAATTATTTTTTTGCATTATATTTTACAAGAATATCAATAAGCGAAATGGAAGCTTCTTCCATCTTATTTACAATAGAATCTATTTTTGATACTATGTAATTATAGAATACCTGAAGAATGATTGCAACGATAAGACCTGATACGGTTGTAATAAGGGCAACTTTAATACCTCCAGCTACAAGCGATGGGCTAATATCACCGGCAATTTCGATAGCGTCGAATGCGCCAATCATACCAATTACAGTTCCCATAAAACCAAGCATAGGTGCAATAGCAATGAACAACGAAATCCAGGTTATACCTTTTTCTAACAATCCCATTTGAACACTACCATACGAAACAACCGATTTCTCGACCATTTCAATTCCTTCGTCCATACGGCTAAGTCCCTGGTAAAAAATTGAAGCAACAGGCCCACGAGTTTCACGGCAAACCTCTTTGGCTGCCTCTACTCCTCCTTCATCAATTGCACTTTCAATTTTACTAAGCAATTTTTCGGTATTGGTCGAAGCAAGGTTAAGGTAAATAATTCTTTCGATTGCCAGTGCTAAACCAAAGATCAAACAAAGAAGTACAACACCCATAAATCCTGCACCACCTTCAATAAATTTCTGTTTTATCTGCTGGTGCATTGTTGGTTCTTCCGGAGCTGCCGGTGTTTCTTCAGCCGGAATTTCCTGATTTACTGCTGTTTCAATATTGTTGGTATCAACAGCATTTGTATCGACAACTTCAGTCTTTGAAGCATCATCAGATACATTGTCTTGTGCAAACATCACATTCGACGCTCCAAGAAAAAGCATCGCTACCACGGTTATAAACGCAAAAAGTCTATTCATGATCTATTAAATATTAAATTAAATTTAGTTAAGTTTCTTATAGTTACTTATTTAATAATAGCGGAGAGAGAGGGATTCGAACCCTCGGTACAGATTCACGCCGTACACACGCTTTCCAGGCGTGCACCTTAAACCACTCGGTCATCTCTCCTGAGTGTTTTCAATATATAAAAGAACGCCTGGAATTTCTTCCTTTCTTAATAGAATGACCTCCTAAATTACTTATCCTCTTATTGTTGAATATAAATAATAAAAAATGTCATTTCTTTTCAGTTGCAAATATAATGCTTCATATTGAAATTCATATTTTTTTTTCAACTATATTAAACAAAATTACCTTCAGTTGCTCCACTCGTAAATGGTAATAAGAGTATAACAAGACATTTATCATCTTCTCGCGCGTTTAAAATTACTTACAACATCAATAAACAATTTAAGGTTCGAGTCGAAATTGTTGTGCGCTGTTCCAAGTAACAAATAGTAACTTGAGTGGCTAAATAAAAATACCTGATAGATCAATATATTTATTCCTGATGTTTTGTCCACTCCATAAGCAATAATCTCATATCCCGAAAGATTATCAATTTTAATATCCATAAGCTGAGGTTCGCCCTGTATTAAATATGGCAAAGCATTTAAACGCTCAAGTACATATTTACGCGGATTTTCAATTTCCACTTTTCCCAACGACGAGCCAATTTTCAGAGTTGCACCATCGCTTGTGCGGCAAGGGAAATTTCCGTCGACTGTGTATACAAGCGTGCCGGGAAATGATTTTGCAAACTTTAGCTTTGTCTCTTTTGTATTTATGCTGAAACCCAATGAAGCTTCTGAAGATATTTTTTTGCCCGGATTAAAATGGGCAGATAAAAGGCAATTTTCAATTATACCCGACATGTTGGAATCGAAACTATCGGGAAATGTTCCGCTTATCATTATCGTTGAAGTATCGTTTCCGAAAATCAATATCCATTTCGAAAACTGAATATCACCGGATTTTTTTCGGGCTTTGTACAAAAGTGCTTTTTCGTTTCCGATAAATACAAGTGAATTGTTTAATAAATCCATTCCCTGGCTTGCAAAACCTTCTTTTGTAAACCCGTCCTTTATGATATGGAATGCTTTGTCCATTTCGGCAATCATTATGGATGCTCCATATTCAGGATTTTTAAGACCGGCAAATTTATTGGCCTTATAAAATCCATCAGGCGGAAATAAGCTGACACGTGTGCCCGGAATTTCAACATAGTTGGAGTCGGGCATAAATATTAAGCTGCTTTCTGTGGTTTGCAGAAATGCCAAAATTGGAATATAAATAATCGCTATTGATAATATTGCCTGTTTCATCCTAAAAATTTTGCCAAAGATAAGCTTGATTATTAATCGAATAATTTCTTAATTTATTGTAAGGGACACGAAAAAGACAAATTCAATAAAAAAAGGAGAAAGGTTCGGAGCCAACAGCTGTCGAATTTGAGGCGTTTGCTTTTTTTAAAGGGGCGAAGACTCCGAATATTTATTAAAATCACGGTGTGTCTTTGAGACACGCCGTGAGTGGCTCATGGAATGTGTCGGGATTTCAGCCCTTTAAATATATTATTTTATTTATATATTTTACTTCGGATAATATTTAATGCTTTACTTATATGCGCTTCAACGGTTTTAATCGAAAGATTTAATCGTGTGGCTACTTCTTTATTTTTTAATCCCTCGAAACGGCTAAGGTCAAAAACCAACCTGCATTTTTGGGGTAACGATTCAATTGCCAGCTTAATTTTCCGCTCCAGTTCGTCGGCTTCGATCTGTATTAAAAATGATTGCTCAATTCCTGAATGTAATATAGCAAGAGCTTGGCTGCTTTTTTTGCTTAACTCTTTTTGTTTTATTTGATTAAGACAGGTATTGAATGTTGATCTGAATAAATACGATTTAAAGTTTTTGTTTATTATCAGTTCTTTGCGTTTTTCCCAAATATTGATAAACACAAGCTGAACAACATCTTCGGCAAGGGTTTCATCTTTCATGATGCTTTCTGCATATCGGCACAAGCCTGAATAAAACCTTCTGAAAAGCTCTTCAAAAGCATGACGATCATCTTTTTTAATCCTGTCGAACAATATTTCCTCAGCGGGCTTCAATAAATTAAATCTATAAGTATAATCAAATGTTGCCATTTATAAAAAAAACTTCCAAACAAGTGTTATTTCAGAATCCAATTTACTTCATTACTCAAACTCTACATTAGTTCTTTCTCATTCGTCCTCTGCCCTTCGCCCTTCGCCCTTCGCTCTCTGCTCTCTGCCCTCTGCCCTTCGCCCTCAGCTCTCTGCCCTTCGCCCTCTGCCATTCGCCCTTCGCCCTTCGCTTTTAACTTACCCTCCACTTCGTTTTACAATGTAGCCTTCCGATTGTAACAATGCCATAACTTTCTCTCTGCAATCGCCTTGTATCAGGATTTCACCATTTTTTACCGAGCCTCCTACCCCACATTTTGTTTTAAGAAATTTGCCGAGATTTTTGAGGTCATCATCAGTACCGATAAAATTAGTTATCAGTGTAACAGCTTTACCTTTGCGTTGTTTTTTATCTAACAAAACATAAAGTTTTTGCTGCGATGGTAGCAGGGTTTCTTCTAAGGGTTTTTCGTCGGTTTCATAATCAAAATCGGGATTTGTAGAATAAACTACATTTACCCGGTTTTTCTGCTTTTTTGCCATTTCAGTTTTCTATTTATATTCGTGCATACGTAGCTGTTTTTCAGGTCTGTTTTATTTAGCTTGTATTCATTGTAATAAACTCTCAAGCAAATTTAGTTCTTCTTTTTCTACTTTTCCGGGTTTCAATAGTATGCCTATTTTCTTTTGTCCATCAATTTTTATTACCACCGGATCGTCAAATTCTATATGCCGCAGATATTCGTCTTCGTATTTTGCTTTTTGCTTGTTCAAAAATTCAATATCGTAATATCCCTCGTTCAAATAAGGATTTATCGTAAAATATCCCACCTTGAAAGATGTAAGGTTCTGAAAAAAATGTGT
>JAYENH010000334.1:0-3397 GCA_034721995.1 Bacteroidota bacterium | reverse complement strand
CAAAATTTTCTTCGATGTCCCTTATTATTGTAACATCGTTAATAAGGTCTAAAATATCCTTCCTGATATTCTCTGACCCCTTCTTCTTTATTTCATTTTTAATTAATTCGTTTCCACTGGTATTTGTCCAAAATGTTTTAAATCCCTCGTGGTGTTTGGCAGCATAATTCAGTATCGACCAGGGATTATAAATATTTTCGGTTTCGCCAAACTTATATCCGTTATACCATTCTTTTACTTGTTCATATTTTTCTGAAAGATTAAAATCTGATAATATTTGCTTAACTTCATTTTTTGTAAATCCGAATTTATCAGAAAAGTCATAATTCAATATAGAATAAACACTTATATTATTTAGCCCTGAAAAGATGCTTTCGCGCGAAACCCGTAATATACCGGTTATTATACCTTTATAAAGATTCGAATTATCTTTGAAAGCCCCGCTTAACAGGTTTCGCATAAAAGGTGTTACGTCGTCGTAAAATTTTCCATATCCTGCCTGTATTGGAGTGTCGTATTCATCAATTAATATTACAACTTTTTCGTTGTGGTATCTTTGCAGATATTCACTAAGCAATTCCAGACTTCCGGCAAAATCAACTTTGCTAGATTTTTTTTTAAGAATATCTGTAAAATTATCTCGTTCGAAATCGTATAAAACATCGCTTTGTAATAAATAGATATGATGCTTATAGGCCTTAATAATTTCATTTTGAATGTTAATAAAAGTATCTTTCCAGCTATTTTCTTTTGCATCTTTGAACGACATAGATATCACCGGATATTTTCCACAATGATTTTTTATGTCATTTCCGGTTTGCCAGATTTTCAATTCTGTAAAAAGCTTTTCGTTTTCCGTTTCGTTTTTGTCGAAAAAGTATTTCAACATCGATAAATTTACGGTTTTACCAAAACGGCGAGGGCGGGGCAACAACAATACATTTGATTGCGACCTGATTATTTCTTCGATAAACAATGATTTGTCGACAAAATAATTATTGTTTTCGATAATATTTTTGAAATCTGAATGTCCAAGATTTAATTCTTTTCTTGTTTCCATTTTATTCATCTTAAACTAAAAAGCAAAACACAAATTTACAATTATTTATTCAGTTCCAGACTTATTGAGTTTTTGGGCTTAATCATATTTTGAGGTACGGGCAACAAATTCTCTATTTTATGATAATCATATCAAAATATAAACTAAATTAGTTTGTACAACTTCTAAAAAAATCAACCTATAGATTGATTTATTCTGTGTCAATTTTTTAGTATTGAATTTATTGTAATCAAACATTTGTTTCATATTTTTATCTGAGAAGTATACATGTTTGTTAAAATCTTAACAAACGGTTCTGATTTTTTAAAAATCTGCATTAAGCTATATTTAGATTTACTAATTTTGTACTTTTGAGTTTTTTTGATTATTGAGCAACCAATTGACACATTGGAATGTCTGAAAAACGTATTCACAACAATAAATTGATTAGATATGAAAAAAACGATAATCCTATTAGTAGTTACTCTGTTGAGCATAATTGCTGCTTCAGGGCAACAAATAACTATCGATAATTCGCTTACCCCGCAACAGCTTGTTGAAGATTCGCTGGTATCGGGTTGTGTAGAGGCTTTTAATATCACCTACACCGGCGATGTTGCCCAAACAATGATTGGCTATTTTAATTCGAATGGTTCAAGCTTCGACACCATCATGTCGTCGGGCATTGTGCTAGCCTCGGGACCGGCAACCAATGCAATTGGCCCCAATACCAGCGGTTCAATATCGCAGAGCATGAATGTTCCGGGCGATACCGACCTGAATGCCTTGATTCCCCAATCGACAAATGATGCCTCGGTTTTAGAATTCGATTTTATTCCTTCGTCCGACACTTTAGTGTTTAAATATGTTTTTGGTTCTGATGAATATCTGGAATTTGTCAATAGCTCCTTTAATGATGTATTTGCTTTCTTTCTTTCGGGTCCAAGTCCTTATGGAGGTTCCTATTCGAACGAGAACATTGCGTTGGTTCCCGGAACTACTACCCCGGTCTCAATCAATAATGTGAATAATGTATCGTATGCAAATTATTATATCAATAATGGAGTTGGTACTCCTGGTGGTAATGGCGAGGCATTACAATACGATGGTTATACTGTTGGCATGTATGCCTCTGCTTCGGTAATTGCCTGCGAAACATACCATATTAAACTTGCTGTTGCCGATGCCGGAGATTCAGCTCTCGACTCAGGGGTGTTTATCGAAACAGGTTCGTTTACCGATGGTACCTCGGTTACCCTAAATAATGTAAACCCTGCCGGTACCTTAAACGATTTATACGAAGGCTGCGAAAGTTTTTATGTATTTACCCGGACCGATACTACCGATCTTTCGTTTGTTGTTGATATTCAATTGTCCTTTGGCGGAACAGCTACTATGGGTTCAGATATTACTACTTTCCCAACTATGGTAACAATTCCCATTGGCCAAATCTCTGACACAATTTTTTATACAGCTATTATGGATGGTGTTCAGGAATCGGTGGAAACTTTTATTATAGAAATTTTAGCAGGATGCCCCTGCGACCCTACACCCACAGGAGATACAATTACAATTTATGATTATGTCGAATTTAAGGCCTCGATTGTAAATACCGATTCGATGTATTGTGGCACAGCTGCACCTGCAACCCTTGACCTCGAAGCCATTTGCATTAGCCACCCGGCCTGGTTTATCGATTATTATTGGAACACAGGTTCAACCGATAGCATAATTACAATAATCCCTCCGCCTCCGGGAAATCACGATATCTACTGGGTAGAGATTTCCGACTTGTGCGGAAACGTACTGATTGATAGCATTACTATTGGTGTTTCGAATTTGTCGGGGCTTTTGCTTAACACAAGCGATGCTTTATGCTACGGAATATGTAACGGAACAGCACAGGTAACTCCTTTGGGTTCGAATAACGGTGTTTATTATGTATGGTCCGATCCTGCATTAGACACTACTTTGTTAGGCTCGGTGTATACACTTTGTGCCGATAATTACACTGTTACGGTTACCGATGACAGCTACTGCTACTTCGACCAAAATTTTACAATTGCACAACCAAATGCAGCCCTCGATCCTTCTTCGGGGATTTTACCCATCGATACTGCATATTGCAGCGATCCAGGCCAGTTAACTATAAATGCTTATGCTAATATCCCTGATGTAACTTTTTCGTGGAATGGTTCTCCTGCAACAAATGATACCTTTGAAGTAAGTCCGATTGCAGGGCAAAACCTATACTATGTCGAAATAGAGGATTTCTGCGGATATACAATTTACGACGAGGTAACTGTATATGTATCTAATGTTGAAAGCTCAAATGTGAGTTTTGAAAATATGTCATGT
>JAYENH010000333.1:0-3404 GCA_034721995.1 Bacteroidota bacterium | reverse complement strand
GTTTTTTATTTCGTCATAATTAGGACCGATAAAGAATTTTGTGAAACCACTCCTGCTTTGAATTTTTTGTATGCCGGTTTCCAGTTTTTCTTGATTTTGAGTTTGCGTTTGAGCAATCGCCTTTATTTCCTGTCCGACTCCACCATCATGTTCGGCAACTTTAACTATTTCTTGGACAGCATTGACGAATGTATTTTTTCTTTGTTCTGAAGCTTTAATATTAGAGTTGTTTCCTTTCTCTGATGATATTGAATTATTTTGTTCTGGATTTGTTTTTTGATTTACATCTGTGAATTCAATAATAATTGATTCTTCTTGTGTTTGGTTTGACTGTGGTTGTTCTTTTACATTTTGTGAATTCTGTAATACTTTATTTTTTACAGAATCAGACAAATTGCCTTTGGTATCTGTGTCTGGAATAAACAGTTTTAGAGAACCAAGTTCTGATATATCAATGTCTTCCAAAACAGACACTCTTGAATATTCGTTATTTCCTGTATTACCATAAGTTACACTTGAATTACCCAACCAAGAATTGATCGCATCTATAGATAATATATATCCAAGGGCATTCAATTCACCTTTAACTACGGCAGAAGGAATACCTACGAAAGTACCATCTTTTAAATATGCTCCCCCTCCTGAGTTTCCGTATTCCAATATTGCAGTAGTTTTTAAATAACTTCCATCTGTGCCACTAAAATCTCCACTTGTATAAGTTATCTTTTCGCCGAATACAGCAGGATAGCCATAGGTACTAATTTCAACCCCGAGGCGTAAATTGCCACTCCCTTTTGTTATGTCTATACTTGTCAGTTTTACATTATTGGGATTTCTAATTTTTAAAATAGCTATATCTTCATATAATGACACCTTTAAAAGATCGGCTATTTGTTTCTCGCCAAAATAAGGTTCATCATAAGAACTGTCTATAAAGCCGACATAACAACCTATCGTTCCCGAAACAACATGTTTATTGGTTAAGATAGTTCCAGATGAATCGATGATTGTGCCAGAACCCTGGCTGGCCATGCTTCTGTTAAAAGGGCAAATAAGCTTAACAGTTGATTTTATAATTGAATCTTGGTTTAAAATTTCATCAGAACCGCTTGGAGGATTTTGTATAGTGAGTCTACTTGGTGGCTCACAATATCTATCAGAGACTGGCGGTGCTGTTTGTACATTTGGGCAATCGAAAGTTTTAATACAATTACGAGCTTGTATTCCAGAAAGTGAACAATCGCTCCAATCGTCGCAAGTCCATGTGTCAGCATCACAAGGAGGAGTGCAAGACCGAGAGGTTTGCGGAGATGCTCCTCCTTGACAGTTGGATGGATATCTTGATATTATATTCCTCGTTTGATTGCCATTTGAAGAACACTCTAACCAACTAGAATAAGTAAAATAAATACATGTTGGAGTGTAAGTACAAGCTTGTGTTGTATTGGGAGAAGATGCTCCGCCTTGGCAATTTGTGTTTTTACTACATGCTCTAGTTTGCTTACCGCTACTTGAACAATCCGACCAATCACCACAAGAATAATCACTCTCACTACAAGGAGGAACATAGTTACAATCTTGAGTCAAAACTGGATTACCGCCAACACAATTATTAGGAGAAGAATTTATAACGGTTCTCGTTTGGGTGCCATTAGGTTGACAGTTGGGCCAATCTGAATAAGTCCAGGAAGTACAAGTTGGCGGTATATAAACACAACTTTGCGAGATTGCTGGCATTTCTATGCCACCCTCACAATTAGAAATTTTACTACAGATCCGAGTTTGGTTACCATCAACCGAACATTCGCTCCAATCATCGCAAGAATAATCACCGTTAGTACAGAACGGAGTACACGATTGATTTAATACAGGAGTTCCACCCGAACAATCATTTGGATAAGAGTTTAATATCGTTCTTGTCTGAATGCCGTCGGATTGACAGACCGTCCAATCTGAATATGTAAAAGAAGTACAGATAATACCATGCAATAAATCGCCACGAACACAGATGCCTTGGTTGTCTCCTACATCACTATATGTTCTTAAAATTATATAAGACCCTAAAGAATTTCCCAAACCCTGCCTAAGTTTCAATTCAATTTCACTGTCGTTCCACGACATAAGACCAGCAACCCCATCAGCTGTTTGTGACCTTTCTATGCAATAAAGCTTACCTGTTGTTGGATTGGGGATGTAAACTGTTTCGGGTATGCCATCAACAAGATCTCTGTTACCAAATCCCGTACTTATTATTTCTACGGTGTCGCTCGATGGAGGAGGAAGTGGATTTATATTGGTCTCAAGATCATTTCCATAAGGGCATCCCGTTGGATGAAAGTCTGTCACAGTGTATGTTTCTGCATTGACACTTTGAACAAAAAACAGAACACAAAATAGAGATAAAAAAAATACTGTAAAAAATTTCTTGTTGTTAATCATGTTCTTAATTTTAATTATTATATTGCCAAAAATTATCTGTTCTTATTTGATATAAATTTTTTAATGTATCGTTATTTAATCCGCAATTTAAAAATTTTTCTATCGCCTTGTAAAAATCATTGGCTGACGAGTTTTCTTTTAGGTTTTGAAAATTTTCATAGTGTAATAATTCATACATAAATTCAAAAATGGTTATTCTTTTTTTATCAATAACACATTTTAATTCTGTAGAATCTGTATTTTTATTCACACTCAAACTATAACTAATTTGATGTTTCATGATTCTTATTTAATTAAATCGTCAACACTAACTTCAAGGGCTTTCGCTACTTTTTTAAGAGTATCAAGTGTTGGATTCTGGTTTTTACCAACTTCAATTTTGATAATTGTATTATTGGCGACATCGGCCAGTCTCGCCAATTTCTCTTGGGTTAAACCTCTTGATTCACGCAACCTTCTTAAGTTTTTTGTAATGTTTGACATAACTAATACTATGGTAGTAGAATTAAGGTATAAGTACTATTTTCATTCTTCAATTATAATACTACATCAAAAATCAAGAATAGTAAATAACAGGTGATATATTTCACAAAGCGAAATAAAAAAATTTCGGCGACGAAAAAGCGAGGGCAGGGCAGGAATTCATTTTCCCCACACCCCTTTTTCTTTTTGCTCGCTTGCTTTCGGGCTTCGCCCGATTTTTTTGCGGACGTGCTACAAATCAAAAAAGTGTGGAGGGTAGGTTTAGTTATTGTTATTTTAGAAAAAACTTCGCATTTTTTCAATAGACGCTTTAAGAACATTGTATTCAGTTTTGCCGTTTTCCTTTTGATGATGAATTTGATTTCTAATAAAAGTATGTTTGCTAACCTGATTTTGATTTCCTTTCAACGCCGAATTTTTTAGCTCACCTTTTGTAGTTACGAAAAAGTCATTATCAAAACCTTTTATAGACTTGTTGTCAC
>JAYENH010000332.1:0-3405 GCA_034721995.1 Bacteroidota bacterium | reverse complement strand
GTTCAAACGAAGAGCTTCCAAAGGAAAATGTATCTATCAGCCGTATTTGGGATGTCGGGAATTTCCGGCTTATTTTGAATATCTTGAAAACGGTGACCAAAACCACGATACATTACCGGTTGATATGGATAATCTCGGGTGGATGCTGTACGATGTTTTTGATCTCGACCATTTTTATGAAAAAGAAAACTGGAAAGAGGAAAACCATAATCTCTGTATATCACTTTTTAAACCGGTTGTGAAAAACGGTGTGATGATTGTTCCGGAATACAGCAGTAACGAGGTTTACAAAGGAGTAAGGAGGGAACGCTGATGCTGAATTTATTAAAAGAATATGCTGAGAAAAATGGAATATCAGCTGAAACCGGGTTTGCATCGAAAGATATCCGTTGGGTTATTGATTGCGGTGCAGATGGAAAATTTTTAGATGTTATCGAAATAGGTAATGTTGAAGCCAAACGAAATCCCGGAAAAACATTCAAAAGATGCCCCGATTTCAATTTTTCTGACATGAAAGCAGGTGGAGTAACAAAAAGCCATTTTCTTGTCGAAACTGCAGATGTTGTTGGTTTGTACGGTAAAAAGTCTAATGATGAAAAGGTAAAACTTAAACACAAATATTTTATTAAGCTATTAAATGACGCTTCTTCAACAAATTCAGATTTCACCAAATTTGCTAACCTCTTAGAAAATACAGTTTTTCTTCAACAAATCCAATCAAAATTAACAGAATTAAAAGTCAGAGATGTTGATAAAATTACTTTTAGTATCAATGGCTCTTACCCTGTTGACTCTGATATTTGGCATCAATGGTGGCGTGATTACAGGGCTAATCTCTCATCTAAAAACATTAAAAAACAGAGCAAAAAAGATAAAACTAATTTAATGCGATGTTTTATTTCTGGTGAACTTGTAGAGCCTCAAAAAGTACAACCAAAAATAAAAAAGTTGAGCGATGTTGGTGGAATGGCAGCCGGAGATGCTCTCTTAAGCTTTAAACAGGATTCTTTCTGTTCTTATGAGTTATCGCAGGCTGAAAATTCTGCGGTATCAACAGAAGAGTCAGCTGTTTATTCTGCATCACTCAATCATCTTATAAAAGAGCATGGTACTCGTATAGGAAACGCCAAAGTTGTTCATTGGTTCAAAGAGACAATTCGTCCTAAAGATGACCCGCTTGATTTCTTATATGACCCAGACAGTTTTCTTCAAATTGACAAGACAAAGGAGTTAGAGGCTCAATCCAAAGCAAAAGAAGCTCTCAATTCACTTAAATCCGGTAATAAACCTGAACTTCATAATAACTATTATTATGCTCTTACATTATCAGGTGCCTCTGGGCGTGTAATGGTGCGTGACTGGATGGAAGGTCAATTTGAAAACTTAATCGGAAATATTGAAAAGTGGTTTAACGATTTTAATATAATTCATCGTGATGGGAACGGTTCTGCAAAACCACCCAAATTTTTGGCGGTTCTTGGATCTACCGTAAGAGATCTTAATGAATTACCTGCTCCATTTATTACAAAAATGTGGCGGGTTGCTCTCACCGGTGAACCTATTCCTCAATCAGCATTAGCCGAAGCATTAGTACGAATGAGAATAGATGTTATTGAAAATAAAACATTTAGTCATGCCCGTATGGGGCTTATGAAGGCATATCATATAAGAAAAGATAGATTTAATAGAAAGGAAAAAACTATGCAACCTTCACTCAACCCAAACCACCCCGAACCCGCTTATCATTGCGGTCGGTTAATGGCAGTTTTTGCCCGACTTCAATATGCTGCCTTAGGCGATGTTGGTGCCGGTGTTGTCCAACGGTACTATACTTCAGCAAGTGCTACTCCGGCTTTGGTATTTGGAAGATTAACAAACACAAGTAAGCATCATTTGAACAAACTCGATAACAAAGGATTAGCGAACTGGTTTGAGTCTAAAATTACTGACATTTGGAATGGTATCAAAGATACTATCCCCAGTACCCTGACCCTTGAACAGCAGTCACTATTTGCTCTTGGTTATTACCACCAAATGGCTGATATGAAAACAAAAAAAGAAGATAAAGAAAATAATAATAAAGTAGAAAATAACTAATAAAAGGAGTCAATAATGTCTAATGTTATAACAAATAAATATGAATTTATGTTTTTATTCGACTGTGAAAACGGCAACCCAAACGGTGACCCCGATGCCGCCAACGCACCACGAATCGACCCTGAAAATATGCACGGATTAGTTTCCGATGTTGCGATTAAACGCCGTATTCGCAATTATGTTCAGCTGGCAAAAGAAAACAAATCGCCATATTCTATCTTTATAGAACAAGCAACAAACCTCAACAGACCGATTGCCATAGCTCATGAACAGGCAAACGGCGGGTTTGACCCAAACAAAAGTGCCAATAAAAAAGATGTTT
Source organism: Bacteroidota bacterium (assembly GCA_034721995.1). Lineage (GTDB taxonomy): Bacteria > Bacteroidota > Bacteroidia > Bacteroidales > M50B96 > JAIOYV01. Next base: position 986 of record JAYENH010000332.1, on the reverse strand, counting down.
ATTCAGCCCGTAAATGGATGTGTGATAATTTCTACGATGTCAGAACATTCGGAGCCGTGATGAGCACCGGTGCCAATGCCGGACAGGTCAGAGGTCCCATTCAGATAGCATTTTCAAACTCCGTTGATCCGGTATTGCCTATGGATTTGTCCGTAACACGAATGGCTGTAACTGAAAATGTAAAAGGTGCTAAAAATAGTGAGGATTTTAAAAAATGGGAAGATGACCAACCCGAAGATAAACTCCGTACTATCGGACGAAAAAACCTTATCCCGTATGGTCTCTATGTTGGCAAAGGATTTATCTCGGCTCATCTTGCCGAAGATACCGGATTCAGTGATAATGACCTGAACCTCTTTTGGGAAGCTCTCAAAAATATGTATGAACATGACCGCTCATCAAGTAAAGGTCTTATGACTGTCCATGACATTATTGTTTTCAAACATGTCGGAACAGATTCTGACCAGACACAAAGAGTACAGCAGTCTATATTAGGTTGTGCTCCTGCTCATAAATTGTTCAATCTTGTCAATATTGAAAAGAAAGACGGTGTCGATACTCCACGTAAATTCTCTGACTATACTATTACAGTCGATGAAGCAAACATGCCGTCCGGAGTTGAACTTGTAAGAAAGTAGTCTTATCAACATGTTTAATGAAGACGACCTGCTTCCTATTTCGGCACTTCAACATTTGGCTTTTTGCGAACGCCAATGGGGATTGATGTATCTGGAGCATATATGGGCAGAAAATGTTCTGACGGCTGAAGGTTCCCAAATGCATGAAAAAGCTGATTCCGGTGAAACCGAAGTAAGAGGCAACCTAAGGATCGCACGTAGTTTACGCGTGCGGTCTCTCAATTTTGGTTTAACAGGTATTACCGATGTTGTTGAATTTCATCGAACAGATGCTGACAGCACTGATGTAAAAAGTAACTCCGATAATATCGGGGTTACTTTAAAAAATGTAGAAGGTCTATGGATGCC
>JAYENH010000331.1:0-3410 GCA_034721995.1 Bacteroidota bacterium | reverse complement strand
AGCAAAATAAATTTGTTGTGCTATTCTAAACCTGATTATTTACGATATTTATGATTGACTTGATTATGAATTACTTGATTCAATTTGAATTAAAAATTCTTTTTGTTGATAAAATGAGTTTTCTTGTAGGCCAGGATTAACCAATCGACGAATTTACTCACTCGCCCACTCTCTCACTCGCGCTCTATCTCTATTAATTCCTTAATTCTCCAGCACATATACAAGGGCAGCGAAATAAGTTCGTACTTAAGTTCGGCTTGTTGTTTGCCTGCCCTCACTTTTACGGTAAAATCGCCACGACTGGGAATGTCCATGTTAAAGCGTATACCTGTGTTCAGTTTCTTTTCATAAAGATAGATATGCAACGATTTTAAGCCGCCGCTTTTACCAGCTTTTACTTCAATAGGATATATCCTGTTTTTGTGTTGAAAAAGGTAATCAACTTCGGCATTTGAGTTTTTTTCCTGTCTTGTCCAGTAATTAAGTTTGGCATCGATATACGACATGGAACAATTGAGCATTTCCTGCCCGATAAATTGTTCGGCAAGTGCCCCTTCGTTTTCAACAAGCAATTTGTCAATATCAACAAGTTGAATGTTCCCGATGTGGTTAATCAGCCCTAAATCAAGAAACAATAGTTTGAATATGTTATCTTTTTCCTGATTTATCAATGGTACTGTGTGTGAGTTTGTGTGTTTAACTTTGTGGATAATCCGGCTCATCTCAAGTTTGTGCAATGCAGTTTTTAAAAGTTCCGAGCGGGTTTCCCCATTGATATTACTGTATTTTACTTTGTTGCCAATATTCCGTACACAGTATTGCATTGTCATCATTAGGTGCTCTTGTTGTTTTTTTGTGCCGTATTTAGCAAAATCGTATTGCAACAAAGTGATAATACTGCTGTGGGACCTCTTTATGTTTACGAGCTTTTTTGTTTTAATATAAGAGTAAACAGCTTCGGGCATGCCGCCAATAAAAAAATACAACCTGACATATTCTGATAATTTTTGATGAATCAGCTCGCTGAAATCATTTCCGAAACTGAATTTATTAACATATTCGATTAATTTGTTTTCGGACAGAGCCAGCAGGAACTCCTTGAAACTCATCGGGTACATGTATGCAAATTCAACACGGCCAACCGGCATGGAGTATCGCATCTCGTTTAATGTATGGTCGAGAAGCGAACCTGCTGCCATTACATGAAGGCCGGGTTGTTGTTCTTTGAAATATCTTAACGAAACGATAGCTTCGGGGCAGGTTTGTATTTCATCGATAAAAAGAAGGCTTTCACCATTTGTTATTTCGGTATTGAACAATATCGACAGTTCGGTGATTATTTGTTTTGTGTCGGGTTTCCTGAACAGTTTTTTCAGGTCTGGTTTTTCTTCGAGGTTTATTTTTAAATAATTCGTGAAATGGGCTTTTGCAAACTCTTCTATTGCAAAGGTTTTGCCAACCTGTCTGGCACCTCTTAATATTAAAGGCTTTCTGTCCGATCGTGTTTTCCAATCAATCAATACTTGGATAATGTCTCTTTTCATGTTGAAATACAATTGTGTTTTGTCAATAATGATGTAAAAATACAATTGTATATTTACATAAGCAAAAAATCTTATACATTCTGAAGAATAGGATTGCTCCAAAACAGGTTGATTATTTAACATTATGCTAAAGAATCCGTGTTACAATGTCGTTCGGTGGCACGGAAAAAACCCAGCCATACCAATACCTTTCTTATTGGCAATTTCTACTACCACCTCTCCTTTTGTGGGGTTGGGGTGCACTGTTAGGTCGAAGCCGGCAAGTTTATCGTGCAGTTTTTCTTCTTCGGTGGTTTCTTCCTCGCTACCGGTTTCCCTGCCACAATTGTTGTGTCTTGCAAGTTGGACTTGTTCGATATGATTATAAAACGGTTTGTCCTGTTGCCGGCATTATCATAAGCAAATGTAAAATTTTGGGCAAAAGCGGGGAGGGTTATTGTTTTCATTTTCGTTTTAATGTTTGCTAAGGTACGGATTACAAATCCGCACCAACGAGGGGGCTTATTGTAATTTAAAATACAGCTTATAATCATAAATATTATATTCAATACTCTGCAAAATGTCAACAACATAAGGGGTCAATGTATCGATTTTTTCGCAAGTAGAGTTAACCGTAAGAACATCCATTACCATTTGTTTGTTTTTAAAATAAGCATGGACGCAACAGTCTCTGTGACCTGAATTTCTATCAATATTAGGATTTTTCCCATAACTATAAAAAAGGTGTAAAAATCTATTTTTAATAATCCTTGATAGCTTGATTCGTTTATTGTTTTTCAATAGGATAATGGAATGTGTTCCACAAGGTTCTAATAGAGGTGTGCTGGATATTAATATGCTCCTTTTAAGTAAAAAATCAAAATAAGACATATCATTGTAGTATATGGTATCCATATTATTTTTAGGTAAAGAAAATAACCAAACATCAATGGTTAATAAAGTATCAGATGTGATAATAATATCATTAATCTTCAATTCAACTGGTACAATTCCTGGAAACTCGTTAATTACAGATGTGTCATTTTTACAATAATCAAAGAAACTATTTGTATTTGGGATAACTAGTTTTTCAACATAAAATTTATCAAGAACTGGCCACCAATGGCTTAGTTCAGTGACAAATTCATTCGATTTGTATGTTCGGAAATTCTTGTAAGAATTTATTAAATAATATGATGCTAATAAAAACATCATGGCAAAAACGATCAATATCAATCTTTTGAACATCTTAATTTCCATAAATGTAATTTCTGGCATTTTTCATTTCTCGGTTTACACTTTTAGTGGTAAATGAAAAATGCCGATAATTTATATTATTTTTTAGATTTCATCTGTTATTATTTGAATAGACCCAAGTGGTCAGTTAAAACATAGTTAAGTATGCCTGCTCCGCCATCGGTTTTGGTGATTACTGCAAAGAGGCCGGTTGATGCACCCAAATAATGATACTCCTTTATTTCGCCAATGGTTTCATCAATTACCTTTTCGTAGTTGCCAAGGAAGTACTTGGTTTTTTGCAAAACGCTGTTGTCGTACAATTGTGTCTTGCAGCGAAGGCGGTCGTGGCCGTAGGTGAATTCTAATAATGTTCCGTTGCTATATGTTACCGATGAAAGCATTGCTGTGCTGTTTGGTTTATTGTCGTAAATATACGAAGATATAATTGAGGGGCAACAGTCATTCAAAGAGATTTATCCCTCGCCTGAGGTGAGATTGAAATGACAAGCTTTGCTTTGAATGGAGAACAATAGAAAAGGAGAGCGAAGCTCGCCATCTCTCTTATTCCCTGTCCCCAAATGTCATTGTTATTTCGATGGGGCAAAGCGACTGAGAAATCTCATGCAATAAATCGGCTTCGCATATTCC
>JAYENH010000330.1:0-3416 GCA_034721995.1 Bacteroidota bacterium | reverse complement strand
TTTTTCGGCAACCGAAAAAAATATTTCTACTCGTAGCCGCAACAAAACAATTTGTCTGTTGCATTACTTTCGCCCACCACAACTTTATGCGTAGGTAGGATAAAATATGTTTTTCCCGGTTTTTTTTAGCTTACCGGGTGGTTGTTTCCAACCGCCCCCAGATATTTATTTTCCAAATATACAAATTATAACATTATAAAAAACAATAATAAAAATCATATTTTTATCATGGTGTTAATTGTCTTTGCATAACTGCTCTATCTCAGGCATTTACCCCTCCCTGTTTGTAATCTTTCTAAACAAGGCTTTTGGGTTTTACTTCTGATATAAAATGGCCGACAAGCAAAGCCAGGGTGCAAATACATTAGAAAAGCCAAAAAGCAAAGGCCGAAAGTGCCCGAATCCCAAACTATCGGAGACTTTGTTTCGTTCAGCCTTTGAACCCGGAATCCCGATTCGCTTTGCTTTCGAGGACTTCGCTTCGCTCCGACAATACTCCATTACTCCAAGACCCTGTCAATTGTGCGGTAGTTTTAGCTTAGAAGAAAATTAATTACCAATATGGGATTTGTCATTCCTTCCCCCTACTTCCTGAATAAATCTTTCTTTTTAAGTTTTACAATGCGGCCAAACTTTTCGAGATCTTTGGTTTCGATGCGCTTTAGGTCGCCAACTATGGTGATGGCAATGGGGCGGCCTGCCATATTTTTATCGTAGAATTTCACAATATCATCGAAAACCATATTGTCGTATAACTCTACCCAATCTTTGCGCGGATCGTATTTATATCCCTTTTTGCGCCAGTACGATATCGAGTTCGACAAATAACGGAATGTAGGCCGTTGCGAATTAATTGACTGTATCAGTGCTGTTTTAATATGGTCGATCCTGTCTTCTTTTTTTGGCATGTCTGCCATCAGTCCGTGCATCACTTCCACTGCTTCGACAGTTTTATCGGCCTGCGAACTTAAAAAGCCAAAAGTGTATCCCTTTTTATCTTTATGGAAAGGAGTGCTATGATAAGCATAAGCCGAATAAGCCAAACTTCGGAACTCCCTTACTTCCTGAAACACTATCGACGACATATCGCGGCTGAAATATTTGTTAAAAGCCCCGGCCATTACACGTTCTTCTTTATCATTTACAGCTCCTTCAATCATCAGGTATATCTGGCTTTGCAAGGCTTTTTTATCGTTTACGAGATAAACAACATTTTCTTCAATCCGGTTTTTTTCCTTATGTAAAGGCGATTCGGTTTTTATTTCAGGCATTTCGGCCAAAAGCTTATCGGTAAGCATTTTCTCAATTTCGGGGCTGGGGATTTTTCCTGAATAATGAAATTCGAGTTCGTATTTTTGGGCTTCATGAAAAACATCGACCAACTGTGCCGATTTTAACTTCTTCACTTCTTTTACCGGAAGGCGGTCCAGATAGTCCGATTTGTCGCCATACAGCACATATTCTTTTAAAGCCCTGCCTTCGGTCGATGGGTCTTTTTTCTCGAACTTCTGGTCCATTTTAAGGTTTTGCACCATTTTCTTTATTTTCGAATCATCGGGTTTAACCGAGCTAAGAAACTCCTGCATCAATGCCATAGTTTTATCTATGTTTTTTTCGAGGCCCGAAATGTTTACAAAAAAGTAATCATCAGAAGCATAGCTGTGATACGAGCTGCCCAGTTTTTGCATTTTTCGGTTAAATGTATCCAGTTCGTTTTTTTCGGTACCCAGCAGCGATAAATGCCCGGAAACATATTTCAGCAAAGGGATTTTTTCGTAGCCCACGCCAAATTTCAGGCGCATCGAAAACAAATCGTTCACCGGATTGGGTGTATAATAATAGTGCAATAAATCCGACAGGTCTTTGATATATACATCCTTGTTAAATTCGATATAATGAGGCTTTTCGTATTTCACCTCCATATCTTTTATTTGTTTTGCAAAATCAGATTCGGCTTCTATGTTTTCAGGCTCAACAGCTTTGTAACCCGGTTTTGTGAGTTTTTCTTTCTTAGGAAAACCCATTTTCGATTGCAGCGAAAGGAAGTTATCGCCATAATATTTATTGGCAACTTTTAAAACATCCTCTTTTGTAATATTCTTAATCTGATTAGCTTGAGCGAGAACCTCTTCCCATGTTTTGCCTTCGAGAAATGCATTCATTAACATATAAAACCGCCCGCGTGCATTTTCGAGGCCCTTCTGAAATTGCACATCCAATTCTGTTTTAATGGCATCGAACAATTCATCGTCGAATTCGCCCGATTTCAATTTGTCAATTTCTTTCAGTACAAGTTTTTCGGCTTTATCGAATGGCTGCCCAACAAGTTTCGGGACGAAAATTACGAGGTTCGATCCTGCTTTGATGTACGACATTTGTTGTGCCCCTGCATACAGTAGTTCGTTTTCATTAGTCAGTTTATCTAACAATCCGGTAGATGAGGCGTTCGACAATAGCTTGTTGCATACTGTCATGGCTATCTCGTCGGGGTGGCCGTTCCCGATGCTTGGAAAACCCAACAATCCAATCCTGATAGGGGTAAGCCTTTTTGTAATTGCCACACGGCCTTCGAGTTTTTCAATATCATACTCAGGGAACTCAGGAATATTGCCTGTACGCCATTTCCCGAATTTCTCTTTTATCATAGGGATGGCTTCTTCTATATTAAAATTTCCTGTTAACATCAAGGCCATATTATTTGCAACATAATATGTCTGAAAATACTTGTCCATTTTTGTAAGCGACGGGTTTTTAAGATTTTCGATATCGCCCAAAACAGTTTTCCCATACGGATGGCCTTTGTATAGCCGTGCCTCGAAAGTTTCGATTAGTGCCATAATCGGGTTATCGCGCGACATGTTTTTTTCCTCGTACACAACTTCTAATTCCGACTGGAACAAACGATACACAGGATTGACAAAACGGTGGCTGTAAATTTCTAACCATTTCTCCAACTGGTTGCCCGGAAACGAATTATGGTAAGCAATAACATCTTTGCTGGTAAAGGCATTAACCCCTGTCCCTCCCATACCTTCGAGCAGTTTGTCCATTTCGTTGGGTATGGCAAATTTTCCTGCTTCCAGGCTTAGTTTATTTATTTTATCCTGAATTTTTTTTCGTGCATCTTCTTCCGAAGTTTCTCCGAGTTTATCATACATCCCTACAATACTGTCGAGATAAACTTTTTCTTTTTGATAATTTGTTGTGCCAATTTTGTCGGTTCCTTTAAACATAATATGCTCGAAATAATGGGCAATGCCGGGGTGTCCTTCGGGATCACGTTTTGCGCCCCCTTTCACAATTACAGCCCCAAAAACATTCGATAAATCGGGATCGACATTCAGGAATACTTTTAAACCATTGTCTAAGGTAAGGCTGGTAACTTTAAGTGGATCTATTTTAACCTCTTGTTCAAC
>JAYENH010000329.1:0-3421 GCA_034721995.1 Bacteroidota bacterium | reverse complement strand
CCCTTTTAAAAAACTGGTTGCAGGTATTATCGACATACCTATTGTTATTCCACATTCGGCTGCGGGGATAGCTATTTTAGGGTTTATTGCCCGCGACTCGGTGCTGGGTGGCATGGCTTCTAAAGTAGGGTTGAACTTTGTGGGGCATCCGATTGGAATTGGGCTGGCAATGGCTTTTGTAAGCATTCCATTTTTAATAAATGCTGCCCGCGATGGTTTCGAACAAGTACCTGTAAGGCTTGAAAAAGCTGCCATGAACCTCGGTGCATCACATTTGCGGGTTTTCCTCACCATTTCCCTACCTCTTGCGTGGCGGTCGGTGGTTACTGGTTTAATAATGATGTTTGCCCGAGGCATGAGCGAATTTGGTGCAGTAATAATTGTTGCCTATCATCCTATTACTACACCCGTGCTAATTTATGAAAGATTTGGTGCTTTTGGTTTAAAATATGCCAGACCCGTTGCTGTTGTGTTTATTGTAGTATGCCTTGTGTTTTTCATTCTTCTTCGTTGGTTGGCCGATACTTCGCGCAGAAAGTAGGCTACTTCAGTTGGCAGTTGGCAGATAATTAAGCTTTGAACTTTTTCAACCCTGAACTTTTCAACCCTGAACCTTGCAACCCTGAACTTTTCAACCCTGAACTTTTCAACGCCTTCGTATTCTCAATTCTCCCTCAATAAATTCACATATTTCATTCTGATTATTTATATCGAACCACCGGGTACTTTTATCGCGGGCAAACCAGGCAAGTTGGCGTTTTGCATATCTTCTTGTGTTGCGCTTAATTAATTCAATAGCTTTTTCTTTGCTGATTTCCCCATCGAAATACTCAAACATTTCTTTGTAACCCACTGTGTTTAATGAGTTCAGATTTTTATGTTTGTAAAATTGTCTGGCTTCATTTTCAAGGCCTTGCTCTATCATCAATTCAACCCGGGCATCTATTCTGCTATAAAGCTCCTGCCTATTCTGGTTTAAACCTATTTTTACAATTTCAAACGGACGTTTTCGTTGATTACCGGTGTGAAATGTCGAAAATGGTTTCCCTGTGGACAGGCAAACTTCAACAGCCCGTATTATCCTTTTGGGATTTTTCAGATCGATAGTTGCATAATGTTCAGGGTCAAGTTTTTTCAAATCAAAACGCAAACTTTCAATTCCTTCTTTGTTAAAACGGTCGAGAACCCGTTGACGTGTATCCGCATCTACATCCGGTATATCGTCTATTCCATTGCAAAGCGCATCTACATACAATCCCGATCCTCCAACCAAAAAAGCAAAACCATATTTTTCAAAAATTCCATCAAGTATCCGTAAACAATCCAACTCGAATTTGTGCACATTGTAATAATCGAAAATAGAAATATTCCCAATCAGGTGATGAGATACTTCATTTAGTTCGTTTTGACTTGGTGCAGCGGTTCCAATTTTCAATTCCCTGTAAAACTGCCTCGAATCGGAAGAAATAATTTCAGAATTAAAATACTTTGCCAATCGGATACTCAAACCTGTTTTCCCGATCCCTGTAGGGCCAACAATTACAAAAAGTAGATTTTTGTTTTTAAGCATATTCGCAAATTTGTGCTACTAATAATCTTCCAAATCATCAATGTTGATTTCCTGATCCCATTCATCTGAAAAATCATCGTCATCAAAATCAAGCCCCAATGTATCATCCATAATATTATCAATTTTGATTTGTTCGGGTGCTTTACCTTCCGATTTTACACATACAATAATATCAGTTGAGTCTTTGGGATTTTCAATCAATTGTACTAATTCAATAAAAAAAGCACGTTCCGAAAAAAAATCGAACACATATAAAAGCCGTTGCCCACTTTTTTTTAAGCAATCGGAAATAATAGAATTTTCCATCACTTTTTTCTCCTGATCGAGAGTATCTCCCATGTCAAAAAGAGTAATCTCTATGCCTTTCTCCCAATTTTCATCAGAGATGAAAAAAGAACACATTTGAGATTGGTCGTAGCCGACAGCCTCTTGCACAGCCTTATGTAAATCGAGAAAAGTAATATTAGCCGGCGCATCAATTTCGCGCATAAACTTTTCTTCCTCGTTCGATAAAATCCTGAATTTATAAATCATTTCATTATTTTGAATTATTCGACGAAAATGCCACAATAAAATTATATATCCAGGCAAATACTGCCCCGATAATCAGCCCATCGACAAATGCCCAGGCCATACCAATAAGACTTCCTATTGGGCTAATACTATACCCGAGAAAAATCTTTGCGATAAAAGTTCGTGATTCGGTAGCACCATCAACAATAATCATCCACCATGTAAGCAGAAAAATTAAAGCTCCCCCAATAATAGCAGTTGAAATGGCAAAGGCTTTTACATTTAATTTCATAATACTGATTTAGAATTTTTGGATAAATATATAAAAAAAAAACAGAACCTGGTATCTACGGTTCAGTTAGGCGAAACCTTTTTTTGAGATACCGGAAGAAAAGGAACTTCAATAAAACAGGGTCATGGGCTATACTGGCTGACCATGTATTATCAGAAATAAAAGATATTGAAATAGCCTTGCAGGATGGCAGGGTTTTCAAAGCAATAATAAAAGGTAAGGATACTGCAAGCGATTTAGCTGTGCTTAAAATAAATGCGCTTAACTTAACAATTGCCCATTTTGGCGATTCCTCAAAATTAAAAGCCGGGCAATTGGTTATTGCAATTGGCAATCCTTATGGATTTCAATATACTGTAACAGCAGGAGTTGTAAGTGCTTTGGGAAGAAGTCTGAGATCGAAAACCGGCAGGCTTATCGAAAATGTTATTCAAACCGATGCAGCTTTGAACCCCGGAAATTCAGGTGGGCCATTGGTAAATTCAAACGGGGAAATTATTGGTATCAATACCGCCATAATAAGGCCTGCACAGGGATTATGTTTTGCCGTAGCATCAAAAACAGCCGAATATATTGTTGGTAAATTAATTCTTGAAGGGAGAGTAAAAAGAGCATATCTTGGAATTCAGGGACAGGTAATTGATTTGCCACACAGGCTGAGAAATTTGCATGGCTTTAAACAAAAAACTGCCGTATTGGTTCAATCAGTAAATAATAAAACAGAAAACAGCGAGATTCGGCAGGGCGATATTATTTTGGAAATGGGAAAATATGTTGTTTCAAATTTTGATGACTTGCACAAAAATCTAACTGAAAATTTGATAGGAAAAATACAACAGCTTAAAATAATAAGAAGAGGACTATTGCAAACAATAAATATTGTTCCCATGGAACTTTAAAACAATAGAAGACATTACAAAATATATCAACCAACTAATTGAAGATATTCGGCAATACCACAGCAAAACAGAAAACTTTAATTCCCTGACTTATAAAATGGTAGGGAAATACTACAAACAATAAAATATCAAACTGGTATTTCGCAA
>JAYENH010000328.1:0-3425 GCA_034721995.1 Bacteroidota bacterium | reverse complement strand
TTTTAATGGTAACCTATGTTGGCTACGATACTATTCAAATGTCGGTAATTATTAAAAAGAACGTAATAAAGAATCAGAATTTATTTTTAAAACAAGGGGCAGTTCAATTAGAGGAATTTATTGTTTCGGCCGAGCGGCAAGAAATGAGGACAGAAGTTAGGACTTCACTAATTAAAATTTCGCCCAAACAATTATCAAGGATTCCTTCGATAGGTGCCGAACCCGATCTGGCACAATACCTTCAAATAATCCCTGGCGTTATTTTTACCGGCGACCAGGGTGGCCAGCTTTATATCAGGGGTGGTTCGCCAATACAAAACAAAGTATTGTTAGATGGCCTGGTGATTTTCAATCCTTTTCATTCAATTGGCTTATTTTCAGTTTTCGATTCCGACATTATTCGTAATGCCGATATATATACAGGAGGTTTTAGTGCCGAATATGGTGGCCGCATCTCGTCGGTTATGGATATTACCACACGCGATGGCAACAAAAAGCGATTGGCGGGCAAATTATCTTCAACTCCATTTGGTTCAAAAATATTACTCGAAGGGCCTTTGCAAAAATATAAAGAATCGAACAGGGGAAGTATTTCCTATATTTTATCTGCCAAGACTTCATATTTAGACAAGAGTTCAAAACATATTTACTCTTATATTGATGAAGATGGATTGCCCTATAGTTTTACCGATTTATACGGAAAACTTTCGATAAACTCAGCTTACGGCAGCAAAGTTAATTTATTCGGTTTTAATTTTAGCGATCGTGTAAATTACAAACAAGTCTCAGATTTACACTGGAACTCATCGGGATTTGGTGGCAACTTTATTCTTGTGCCGGGTGGCTCTCCGGTTTTAATAAAAGCCAATTTTAGTTATTCGCAATATGAAATTACATTTAAAGAAGAAACAAGAGACCCGAGTTTTAGCATGATTAACAGTTACCGACTGGGACTTGATTTTGTTTATTTTCTTGGGAATAATGAGTTTGATTATGGAATCGAAACTATGGGACATACTACAGGTTTTGAGTTTTATAACGCGATAGGAAGAAAGCTTGGCCGTGATGAACCGGAAAGCACTACCGAACTTGCCGGCTATGTAAAATACAAATACAATAGTGGGAAACTACTTCTTGAGCCAAGTTTCAGGTTACAATATTATTCTTCGCTCGGAATTTTATCGCCCGAACCGAGATTAGGGGCAAAGTACAATGTAAACGACAATTTACGAATTAAATTCGCAGGGGGACTTTTTACACAAAACATAGTAAGTGCTGTTTCGGAGCGGGATGTTGTTAACCTGTTTTATGGCTTTTTGTCGGGCAATTTCGATTTGCAAGACGAGTTTGAGGGAACAGAAATTACACAAGACCTACAGAAATCGCAACATCTGATACTTGGGTTCGAATATGATTTAAGCGAACATTTAATGCTGCAAATTGAAGGTTATCTTAAAACTAATCCTCAACTTATAATATTGAACCGTAATAAAATATACGAGGATACCCGCACAAATGAAGATAAAGACGATTACTTTAAAAAAGATTTTATTATTGAACAAGGCGATGCTTATGGCATAGATTTTTTAATGAAGTATGATTACAAACGCACATATCTATGGTTTGTGTATTCTCTGGGCAAAGTTACCCGAAATGATGGAGTTTACGATTATGCCCCGCATTTTGATCGAAGGCATAATATAAACCTTGTTGCATCGCATAAGTTTGGTCAAGATTTGGATTGGGAATTTAGCGCACGCTTAAACCTGGGATCAGGATTTCCAACCCGTCAAAACCAGGCAATGTTCGAGCAACTTACATTTGTAGATGGTATTGGCACCGATTATACTACATCGAATGGCATTATCGGAATTCTTTATACCGATATTGATGACAAAGAAATTTTGCCTACTTACCACAGGTTAGACATCACCTTGAAAAAGATGTTCTATGTTGGGGAAAATTCTGAATTACAGGCAATGATAAGCATTACTAATGTGTACAACCGCAATAATATTTTTTATATCGATCGCATAACCAACCAGCGTATTAATCAATTACCAATTATGCCAAGCTTCGGCTTGAGTTATAAGTTTTAAACCTGAAAAATTATGTCAGAAACCAGGTATATTTTTGTTACAGGAGGCGTTACATCTTCGCTCGGAAAAGGAATTATTTCGGCATCGCTTGCAAAACTTTTACAAGCGCGTGGCTATAAAGTAACTATTCAGAAGTTAGACCCATACATAAATGTCGATCCGGGAACATTGAACCCTTATGAACACGGCGAATGTTATGTTACCGACGATGGTGCCGAAACCGATCTGGACCTGGGACATTACGAGCGTTTTTTAAATGCACCCACATCGCAGGCAAATAATGTTACTACCGGACGTATTTATCAAACGGTAATCAATAAAGAACGCAAGGGCGATTATCTTGGCAAAACAGTTCAGATTATCCCTCATATTACCGATGAGATAAAACGCAGGATAAAATTATTAGGCTCAAAAAAGAAATACGATGTGGTAATTACCGAAATAGGTGGAACTGTGGGCGATATCGAATCACTGCCTTATATCGAATCGGTAAGACAATTGAAATGGGAACTGCGTTCAAAAGCTCTGGTTATTCACTTAACCCTTGTTCCTTATCTTCCAGCTTCGGGCGAATTAAAAACCAAGCCTACACAACATTCGGTAAAAAAACTTTTGGAAGATGGTGTGCAGCCCGACATCCTTGTGTTGCGTACACAACGTCCTCTTTCTGTTGATATCAGAAAAAAAGTAGCCTTGTTTTGTAATGTCGATATTAACTCGGTTATCGAGTCGATAGATGTTTCGACAATTTATGAAGTGCCAATAAAAATGAAGGAGGAAAAGTTAGATGTTACAGTTCTAAATAAATTGGGTTTGCCTGTAAACGAAGCTCCTTCACTTGGACCATGGACAAGTTTTCTATCAAAAATTAAAAAGCCCCAAAAAGAAGTAAATATTGCCCTTATTGGCAAATATGTTGAGTTGGCCGATTCGTACAAGTCTATTTCCGAAGCCTTTATCCATGGAGGTTCGATAAACCACACAAAGGTTAATTTAAAGATGGTACATTCCGAAGACCTTGAAACACCAAATGGGATGGATCATTTAAAAAATGTAAAAGGTATTTTGGTAGCACCCGGTTTTGGCGAGCGGGGGATCAAAGGGAAAATTAATGCTGTAAGATTTGCCCGCGAAAACAATATCCCCTTTCTTGGTGTATGCCTCGGCATGCAATGTGCTGTTATTGAATTTGGCCAGAATGTGTTAAACATTAAAGGAGCCAATTCTACCGAGATAAATATTAAAACCCCGAACCCTGTAATCGACTTAATGGAAGCACAAAAGGGGGTTTCTGAAAAAGGAGGCACTATGAGGCTTGGATCGTAC
>JAYENH010000327.1:0-3428 GCA_034721995.1 Bacteroidota bacterium | reverse complement strand
CCGCGATAACCACTCACATCCCAAAGAAGCTCCCCTGCAGGGCAGCATAAAAATTCCATTACACGCTTTGGGTGTTTGAAAATAATTGATATTTTTACACAATAATAATAACAACCTTATGAAAACAAAGCAAATAATATATTTTACAAACACATGCACTCAACAAGACAAGACAATGCAGAAAGGCAAAATATTTGTAAGTGTATAGTAAATATCTACGAGTTACCAACCATAGCAGACCATAAAAACTTATAATCAAGAAATGATTAAATTTGAACATTTATATGAAAACAATATCGAATGTTACCAAACGAATATAAGAGTGCACTTGAATTAATTAGACAAGAAATTCATTCTGCCCGATTTCATGTTGCCAGAACGATCACCAAAGAACATATTACACTTTATTGGAATATTGGAAAAATAATCGCAGAAAGACAACAAAAACAAGGCTGGGGAAAGTCTGTCGTTGAAAAAATATCAAATGATTTGCAGAAAGAATATCCTGAAAGCAGTGGTTATTCTTCAAGGAATCTTTGGGATATGCGTCGTTTTTATACCAGATATTCAGACTATGAAAAAATGCGACAACTTGTCGCAGAAATCCCTTGGGGTCAGAATCTATTAATTCTAACAAAAGTGAAAGATGATAAGGAGGCACAGTTTTACTTAAATGCTACAAAAGAATACGGTTGGAGTCGCAATGTATTGTTAAACCAAATAAAATCAAAAGCATACCATAGATCACTATCTGAAAATAAAACTCATAATTTTGAAACAGCACTTCCCGAATACCTTTCAGAACAAGCAGATGAAGCATTAAAAAGTGAATACAACCTTGAGTTCCTTGGATTGAAAGAAGGAGTTAAAGAAAGAGAACTGGAAACAAAAATGATTGAGAAAATCAGAGAAGTTATTATGGAGTTCGGTGCTGGATTCACTTTCCTAGGTAATCAATACAAAATTAAACTTGGAGACAAAGAGTATTTCATTGATTTATTGTTCTTCCACAGAAAATTGCAGTGCCTTGTTGCCGTTGAATTAAAAGTAGGAACATTCAAACCAGAATATGCTGGAAAACTAAACTACTATCTTGAAATCTTGGACAATACAGAAAAAGGTGATAATGAGAATCCTTCAATCGGAATCTTACTTTGCGCAGAGAAAGATTCATTAGAAGTTGAATATGCATTACGGACAACAAAAAAACCAATTGGAATAGCAGAATATCAACTAACTAAGGACTTGCCGAAAAAATACCAAGACTATCTACCTAACAACAAACTGATTACAGAAAGATTAAAAAAATATACTACGGTTGGTAACAATAAATATACGGCATTTGGCAGATAGAAGTAAAAATGAATATTATAGCAATAAATAAAATTAGCGGTAAGTTGAAAATGAAGCGTTCCAAAATGCCAAACGCCGCATATTCAAACCGTCATGCACAAGCAAAACAGAGACCGTGTATGATAAATTTGCTACAAGAAAATAAAGAAATAGAAAGCCACCGCACAAATAGCACATTTGATTTTTTGCCGACACACAGGCAAACGCAAAAAAACTTAAAAGCCTGTCCCGGTTTTTTTCGGGAAGCAATTTCTTGCCAACGCTCTCACAGAATTATAAACTGAAATATAAGAAATTAGAAAAAAATATGTTTGAACAAGTATTTAAAAATATAGACGATATACTGCACAAAGACGCAGGTTGTGGAAGTGAACTGGATTATGTAGAACAAACCTCGTGGATTTTGTTTCTGAAATATCTTGAGGACTTAGAAAAAGACAAAGAGACTGCTGCACTTTTATCGGGAAAGACTTACGAAAAAATAATTGAACCACAATTCCAATGGAAAACCTGGGCAGCACCAAAACTTAAAAACGCCCGCCTGCGGAACGGGCAGGGAAAAATTGACCATAACGCAATGACAGGTGATGACTTGGTGGACTTTGTAAACGGTGAACTGTTTCCATATCTGAAAAAGTTTAAAACCAATGCCGAAAGTGCCAACACCATTGAATATAAAGTTGGTGAGATTTTTAGCGAACTGAAAAACCGAATACAAAGCGGTTACAATTTACGAGAAGTTGCAAACCTAATTGACGAACTGCGATTTAGAACCCACGCTGAAAAGCACGAAATGAGCCATCTTTACGAGGGTAAAATAAAAAATATGGGAAATGCAGGACGAAACGGTGGAGAATATTACACACCACGCCCATTGATTAAAACCATTGTAAAAGTAGTTGCCCCAAAAATTGGCGAAACTATTTATGACGGTGCTGTAGGTTCTGCGGGTTTCTTGGTTGAAGCCTTTGAATATCTGAACACAAAAGGATTATCTACTTCTAAAATTGAAACCTTACAGAAAAAGACATTTTTTGGTAAAGAGAAAAAATCGCTTGCCTACATTATTGGAATTATGAATATGATTTTGCACGGTGTTGAAGCCCCAAACATTATTCATACAAATACACTTGCCGAAAATCTTTCTGATATACAAGAGAAAGACCGCTACAATATTGTTTTGGCAAATCCACCGTTTGGCGGAAAAGAAAGAGCCGAAGTGCAACAAAATTTTCCAATAAAAACAGGCGAAACAGCAAGTCTGTTTTTACAACATTTCATTAAAATATTGAAGGCTGGCGGAAAAGCAGGCGTTGTAATTAAGAATACATTTTTATCAAATACAGATAATGCTTCTATTGCTTTGCGTAAAGAACTTTTAACCAACTGCGATTTACACAGCGTTTTAGATTTACCGGGCGGAACATTTACAGGTGCAGGAGTAAAAACCGTTGTTCTGTTTTTTGAAAAAGGAAAGAAAACTCAAAAGACCTGGTTTTATCAACTCAACCTGGATAGAAATTTAGGTAAAACAAACCCACTAAACGAAAAAGATTTAGCCGAATTTGTACAACTTCAAAAGCTTGCCCTGAGCGGAGCCGAAGGGGAAAGCGAAAACTCTTGGACGGTAAACATAAAAGACATTGACCAAACTACTTTTGACCTTTCCGTTAAAAACCCAAACACACCCGAAGAAGCACCACTACGCCAACCTGCTAAAATATTAAAAAATATGGCTGATTTAGATAAAGAAAGTACACGTATTTTAGAAAACATAAAAGACTTGATATGAAAAACAAAATAGCAAATACCGACAAAAATTATAAAGGTTTAGTATCGCATATTTCCGAAATTTATATTCAGGGACAAGAAAAAGCGGCTATTGCTGTTAATACGCATTTGGTAGATACCTATTGGAAAATAGGGCAATATATTGTTGAATTTGAACAAAAAGGAAAAGAACGTGCCGAATATGGAACGGCATTGCTCAAAGAACTCTCAGCAGATTTAAAACTACAACATGGTAAAGGTTTTAGCCTGAGTAATATTAAGCGAATGAGACAGTTCTATCTTGT
>JAYENH010000326.1:0-3431 GCA_034721995.1 Bacteroidota bacterium | reverse complement strand
TTGAAGGTAATTGCGGTAGGCCATGCCGGGCTCCTGTTGTTGATCGTAAATGCGTGGCAGAAATCCTGTGTAAATATATTTGTCGCGTGAAAATCCTGCAAGATTGTATTGCTTAATTTCTTCAATACTGAAAGGCAATAAGGTAAGGAGGGCTGTTCGTCCGGCAAGGGATTGGGAAATAGCAGCATTAAGATTAAGTTGCTGACTTCCTGTAAGTACATACATACCGTTTTGTCGTTGTTTATCAACTTCTACCTGAATGTACGATAATAGTTCTGGTACGCGTTGAATCTCATCGATGATGAGAGGTGCAGGGTATTGCCTGAAAAAACTGATGGGATCCTGTTGTGCAAACAAACGGGTTTCAGGATGTTCAAGGTTACAGTAAGTATAATCGGGGAATGTAAGTTGTGCAAGGGTGGTTTTTCCGGCCTGACGAGGGCCGGTGATAGTAACTACCGGATAACTTTTCATTAATTCCAGTAAGGTATGTTGAATTTTTCTTGTTATCATAAATGCAAAGATATTATAATATTATGCAAATCAAAAGTTGAACTTGTGATTTGCATAAAAACCGATACAATAAAATGAGCGAAGGAATAAACGATATAATGACCCTTGAAGAAGTGGCCGGGTACCTGCGCCTGAAACCACAGACTATTTATTCCTGGGCACAGGAAAAGAAAATACCCGCTGCCAAACTGGGCAAAGAATGGCGTTTCCGGCGAAGCATTATTGATAAATGGTTTAACCAACATATCGATAATAAATTCAACGAGTTTTTAGACGGTGATTAGTGAAAGGCAAATGGCAAATGGCAAAGCAAGTCTTCATATACTTTAATTTAAACATGAGCCCTTAATCTTAAAAATCTACTCCTCGTTTAAGGCAGCTTCCAGTTCTGGTGTAATTTCAAGGTTATGGAAAACATTTTGCACATCATCGTCCTCTTCAAAAAGGTCAATCATCCTCAATACTTTTTTTGCCGATTCAACATCAAGTGCTGTTGTGTTGTTTGGAATTCGCTGCAACTCGGCATTTTCAACTTCAATTTTCATTTCGTCGAGTTTTTTCTGCATGTTTCCAAAATCTTCCATATCAGTGGTAATTATAACATGTTCGTCGAGTACTTCGAAATCTTCGGCACCGGCATCAATAGTTTCCAGCTCAAATTCGTCTATGTCGAGTCCCTCTTTTAGAACTGTAAAAATCCCTTTCCGGTCGAATAGGAAACTCAGCGATCCGTTGGTTCCGAGATTCCCCCCTTTTTTATTAAATACCGATCGGATACTTGCCACTGTACGGTTGTTATTGTCCGACAGGCACTCGACAAAAATTGCAATACCATTTGTAGCATAACCCTCGAAAGTGATTTCCTGAAAATTGGCATCATCGCTTTCGGCCTTACTAATAGCCCTGTTTACATTGTCTTTTGGCATGTTTACCCCCTTGGCATTCTGTATGGCAACACGCAAACGAGGGTTGGAATCAGGGTCAGTTCCTCCTTCTTTTACTGCAACAGTAAGTTCTTTCGATATTCTGGAAAACATTTTCGACCGCTTGGCATCGGCTGCACCTTTCTTACGCTTTATGGTGCTCCATTTATTATGACCTGACATATTCTTAAAGTTTTAGTTTATTAATTCATTTATTTTTTCTGATGTAAAAATAGGAAATTGAATCCTGATTAAAAAAATGAAATACAAAAATACTTTTCGTTTGTTGAATTAAAACAAAAATACTTTTTTTTTGGCTTCTACGTTTCCTTAAGCAAATCAAAATATTACCCTTAACTTTAGTTTCGGCTTTTTGTTTTAATTTTGCAAACAAAGAAAAAATATAAATGAGAACACTTATTATAATTTTAACAATATTAGTAGTCAGCATAAATCCGTCAGCCGGTCAGGTGGGAGGGAGCAGTACTTTCGAATTTCTAAACCTGCCTGTGAGTGCACGGATTGCCTCGATGGGGGGCAACCTTGTTTCGATTTGGGACGACGACCTGAACCTGACTACTCAAAACCCCGCTTTGTTGAACGAATCGATGAGCAATCATTTTAACCTGAGTTACGTAAATTATTTTGCTGATATTCAATATGGAGGAGTAAATATTGCCCGAAGTTTCCCGAAGTATGGGAATTTTTCGGCCGGTTTCATGTACGTCGATTATGGCGAATTTATCGAAGCCGATAATACAGGCCAGCAACTTGGGACTTTTACAGCCAGCGAAATAGCTTTTAACATTATGTGGTCAAAAGCAATCGATTCTGTGTTTCAGTTTGGGGTAAACCTAAAAGGTATCAATTCTAGCCTCGAAAGTTATTTTGCCAATGGTGCTGCTGTCGATTTAGGTTTAAGCTATCACAATCCGTCCGGGCTTTTTGTTGCTTCGGTTGTTATGAAAAATATTGGTTATCAGTTTCATACTTATTATTCCGAAGGGAGTCATGAAAACCTTCCATTCGAAATAGAAGCAGGGTTTTCAAAAAAACTACGACATGCCCCTTTTAGGTTTACGGTAACCCTGCAACATCTTGAGCAATTTGATGTGAGTTATCAGGCCGGAGAACAAAGTGCTACGACAATAGATCCTTTAACTGGTGAAAGTCAGAAGGAAAATAAATTTGAAGATTTTGGAAAGAAAGCTTTTAATCATCTGATTATTGCTACCGAGTTTATGCCATCGCCTAACTTTTATGCAAATATTGCTTATAATGCACAGCGTCGTAGCGAATTAAGAATCGACGATCATGGAGGTCCCGTAGGTTTTTCGTGGGGAATTGGAATGAAGATATCGAAATTCCGGTTTTCGTTTGGGCGTGCCAGGTATCATTTGGCCGGTGCATCAAATCATTTCTCTATCAGTACAAATATTGCTGAGTTTTATACACGCGCAGGGTAATAAAGCATCAATGATTTCAGCAAATAGAAGAAATCTATATACCTATTGAACTCTCATAAAAACATACTCCTTGTTGGCGGTACAGGCCGGAATACTGGCAAAACAAGCCTGGTTTGTGAGGTAATAAAAAAGTTTAGCACCGACTATCAAATTATCGCGCTTAAAATTACAAATCATTTCCATTCGGCAAACAGCAAGTCATTCAATTTACTTGAAGAGAAAAACCCGGCTGCCAATAAAGATTCGTCCCGAATGTTGCTTGCCGGGGCATCGAAGGTATTTTATATCGAATCAGGTCCTGATTGCCTGAAAGAAGCTTTCGACACTTTCCTGGAAAAAACAGTGCCCGGACAAATAATCGTTTGCGAATCGAACGGGCTTTCGGAAATTATAAAACCGGGCATTTATTTAATGGTTGACCGAAATGGAAACTTTGAGAAAAAAAAGAAAACTTCGGATCCTCAAATAATCGCTTGATCACATAAAACGTGCTTTCTAAATGCTCACTCTGCTTCACTACTACCCGCCG
>JAYENH010000325.1:0-3445 GCA_034721995.1 Bacteroidota bacterium | reverse complement strand
CGGAGTTTTTGGCTGTTATTTTATTCTGATCTTCATTATTGTTTGAAGTAGAATTTCTTGCTTTTACTTCGGCCTTGTACATTGGCCCAAAATCGCGCTTTTGCCAAATCAACAAAACAATAAAAAGCAGTGCAAGTACGGGATAAAAAGAGTAAGCAAGCGAATTAATAAAAACATGATATGGACTTTCATCAAGTCCAATAGTCCTCAGTCCATCTTCGATATAGCTAATTTCGGCACCAATCCAGGTAGTAACAAAAGCAATAGCTGCAACAGGGGCAGCGGTTGAATCTACGATGTAGCTAAGTTTCTCGCGCGAAATTTTTAAACGATCACATACCGGGCGCATAGTATTTCCAACTACAAGGGTGTTGGCGTAATCGTCAAAGAAAATAGCAATGCCCAGCAACCATGTAATAAATTGCCCCGACCGTGGCGTTTTTGCATATTTCGATAAAAATCTCACCACTCCCTGCATTCCGCCATTAGTCGAAATCAGGTTTACCATTGCACCAATCAGCATCGAAAAAATTATTATACTAAGGTGCGCCGTGTTGTTTAGGGCATATAATATATATGTGTCGACCACGGCAAACATTCCCTGAAAGATGGATATAAAAAACGAGCTTCCCTGATAATAGAAAATGGCCGCTGCGCCAAATAATATTCCAATCAGTAAAGCTGTAAAAACCTCGCGAAATGTTAGTGCAATTAAAATAGCGATAAGGGGAGGAAGTATTGATAGCCAAAGAGGAATTGGATTTACATTAATTAAATATTTTTGCCCGATTACAGATATGGAATAATCTCTGTTTTCTGAAAAAGTAAAATTCAAGCTTACAATATTATCTGATACGGTAAATTCCTGATGTTTGTTATTGACATAAACTATTGGATTATGCTGAAATTCAGCAAGCAATGAATCATTATTGAAAATAATTCTTAGTTCGGCCTCAATTCCGCTTATAACTATTTCTGGTTTTTCAACAATAATATCTTCTGAAGCCCTGATTTGAAAACTCGCGTTAATCAGCAAAAAAAACAGGATAAAATGAGAATAGCCTTTTGCCATGTTGAAATATTTTGAATGTTTCATTGTCAAATTTTACTTGTTAACAACAATCTTACCTGTTCCTTTACCTGAAATTTTTCCTACAATACACGCTTCTTTTATTCCTGATGAATGTAAATCGCTAAGCAAACTTTCGGAATCTTTTTCAGAAACGGCAATTAATAATCCTCCCGAAGTTTGTGCATCGCATAATATGTATTGCATATTTTCTGATATTGTTGCATCAAAATTCACGATATGTTCTACATATAAGCGATTATCTTTTGTGCCGCCGGGCAAAACACCTGCAGCTGCCATGTTTCGCGTTTCGGGCAAAAGAGGAACTTTTTCGGCAAATATTACAGCATCGACTTTGCCGGCTGTACTTACTTCCTTTAAATGCCCTAACAAACCAAAGCCCGTTACATCTGTACAAGCCGAAATATCAAATTTCAGCATACATTCAGCCGAAATGCGGTTCAGGCTTATCATATTCTCAACAAGCCTGTCCTTTGTTTCGTCTTCGATTAAGCCACGTTTTAATGCTGTCGAAAGTATCCCAGTACCAATTGGCTTGGTGAGGATTAAAACATCGCCGGGCCTGGCTTTGTCGTTCGAGATAATTTTATCGGGATGAACAATGCCGCTTACAACCATTCCAAATTTTGGCTCGGTATCGTCAACCGAATGGCCACCTAAAATATAAATTCCTGCTTCTTTTGCTTTATCGGCAGCACCTTTCAAAATATCGCTTAATACTGATAATGGTAAACGGTTTGAGGGAAAACCAACTATGTTAAGCCCAAATATTGGTTTTGCGCCCATTGCATAAATATCGCTCAATGCATTTGCTGCCGCAATTGCCCCAAATTGATATGGATCGTCAACAATTGGTGTAAAAAAGTCTAATGTTTGCACAAGGGCAATTTCGTTACTTAACTTGAAAACCGCTGCATCATCGGAATTATCCGTACCAACCAAAATTCGTTTATCCATGGGCGTTGGCAGTTTTTTTAATACCTCCTCCAATGCCTGTGGCCTAAGTTTACAAGCACATCCTAAACCATGGGTAAATTGAGTCAGCCTAAAATCTCTCACTTCATTTTTTTCCGTAGTATTTATTCTGATTTCAGATTTTGGAAGAAGTCTTTCTACCGCACTATTGATTATTCCAATAGCCTCATCAATATCATTTTCAGTAGTATACTTTCCAACCGAAAAACGTATGGTTCCCATTGCAAATTCAATTGGTACAACAAGGGCTTCGATTACCTGGCTTACATCTACATTTTCGGCATGGCAGGCAGCACCTGCCGAAGCTGCAATATTTTCAAGTTCTGACAGCAATGTATTTGCTTCGATTGATTTAAAGCTGATATTTAGTGTGTTTGGCAAACGTAATTCGGGATGGCCATTTAATTTAATTTCGTTACCGGAATTTTTCAAGCCTTGGTGCAAACGCTCGCGCATTATTTTTGTATGCTGCATGTATTTTTGCAGATTATTTTTGGCTATTGCGCAGGCTTTTCCCAGGCCAACAATTTCGAGTACATTCTCGGTGCCGGCTCGTAAATTCCGCTCATGATCGGCACCATGTATTAGTTTTTCTAATTTTATACCATCGCGAATATATAAAACGCCTATCCCTTTTGGGGCATACAATTTATGGCCTGCCACCGAGAGTAAGTCAACTTTCATTTTAATTACATCAACAGGGATTTTGCCCGTTGATTGGGCCGCATCGCAATGAAAAACTACATTGTGTTTACGTGCAATTTCTCCAATTTCATCGATAGGTTGAATACTCCCAATTTCGTTATTTGCGTGCATAACACTAATGAGAATAGTATCGTGCCTGATTTCAGCTTCGATATCTTTTGGATTGACAAGGCCAAATTCATCGACAGAAATATAGCTTATTTCATAAGCCTGTTTTTCAAGATATTTACAAACTTCGATAACCGCCGGATGTTCAATAGTAGTAGTTATAATGTGTTTGCCTTTATCTTTTTGTGCAAGGGCAATACCCTTTATGGCATAATTGTTCGATTCGGTGCCGCCGCTGGTAAATAAAACTTCGGATGGCAAACAATTTATCAAGCCTGAAATTTGCTTTCGCGAATTCTCAACAGCCTTTTTTGTATCCCTACCATAAATATGACTACTCGATGGATTTCCAAAATATTGATCAAGATAAGGTCGCATGGCATCGGCAACATCTTTGTCGATAGGTGTTGTGGCGTTGTAATCTAAATATATTGTTTTCATTTGAATTTTAAATTGAATACCGTCGTTACATTTTTTTGGTCAAAAGTAAGAAAATTCTCTGTGCTGTTTTTGTTTTGTCCGTAGGGCAAATTTCATCTAACAAAATATTTTATCTGAAAATAATTA
>JAYENH010000324.1:0-3447 GCA_034721995.1 Bacteroidota bacterium | reverse complement strand
ACTCATCAATATCAGAGCTATTATTTATGTTATTCGCGACTCGCAAAAAGGGATAATTATTGGGCATCAGGGTAAAATGCTAAAAATAGTTGGCACCCAGGCCCGCAGAGACATCGAAGAATTTTTTGAAAAGAAGGTGTTTCTGGAGCTTTACGTAAAAGTTAATAAAGACTGGCGCGATAAAGACCGGCAACTTAAAAGCTTTGGATACGACGAGTAGAGCGAAAGGGCGAGGGAGAGAAAAGGCGAGGGAGAGAGGGAGAGAAGGGGCGAGGGGGCGAGGGAGCGAGAGTGCGAAAGGGAGAGAGGGAGAGAGGGAGAGAAAGGGCGAGGGAGCGAGAGAGAGAAGGAAAGAGAGGGCGAGGGTTTGACAGAATAAAATGAAGATTAGAGGAATTGGGAATTGAAGAAATGCCGGGTGTGAATACTCAGGGAGATACACTCGAAGAAGCAAGGAGCAATTTACTTGAAGCATTTACAATGATTAACTTTAATCACACAGGTAAATGATTAATTTTAGTAGTAAATTTAAACAGATGAAAACACAAACATAACTGTTGTCGTTCCTTTGCATGGCAGCAAAGACTTGCCAAAGACACTTTTTTAACTATCCTTAAACAAGCAAGTATTGACCATAATAAATTATAATATGAGGTTCAGTATTTCAGGTATTGAGTTTCGCTCGCTCTCTCCCTCGCCCTTTCGCTCCATCTCTCCCTCGCCCCTTCGCCCCTTCTCTCCCTCGCCCTTTCGCTCTCTCGCCTCTTCGCTCCTTCACCTACTTCTCGACCAAAGCAAAGTCCAACTGCTTTTTTAAAAGGTTAGCACTGATTATCTCAATTTTAACTTCGTCGCCAAGTTGAAAAACACGGCCATTTCTACGTCCTGTGAGGCAGTATTCCTCTTCGTCGAAAATATAAAAATCATCATCAAGTTCGCGTAGTGGCACCATGCCTTCTACTTTATTTTCGATAATCTCGACATAAATGCCCCAATCGGTAACACCGGAAATAATCCCATCGAACTGCTCACCAATTTTATCCTGCATAAATTCAACCTGCTTGTATTTTATCGATGCCCTCTCGGCCAGACTTGCCCGCTGTTCCATGTCGGAGGCGTGTTTGCACATTTCCTCGAAACGCACGGCATCAGCATCTTCGGCATTATTCAGGAAATCATCCAAAAGGCGGTGCACCATCAAATCGGGATAGCGCCTGATAGGCGATGTAAAATGGGTATAATGGCTAAATGCAAGCCCGTAATGCCCGATGTTTTTAGTGGAATATATGGCCTTTGCCATCGACCGCAGGGCAATGGTTTCAATCAGGTTTTGCTCTTTTTTACCTTTTACCTTATAGAGTAATTTATTTATTGATTGAGATGAGATACCCCCTTTGCCAGGATTTATTTTATAACCAAACCTGCGGATGAAGTTTACGAAATTGCTTAACTTCTCCATGTTGGGCTTATCATGTATCCGGTAAACAAAAGTCCTTGCTTTGCTTCCTTGTGCTACTTTCCCAATTTTTTCGGCTACCCTTCGGTTTGCCAATAACATAAATTCTTCAACCAGCTCGTTCGATAAACCATGTTCTTTAAATGAAACACCAAGAGGTTTCCCGTTTTCATCTAAATTGAATTTTACCTCGATCCTATCGAAAGAAACAGCACCGGATTTATAACGCGCCTGTCGTAAAATTTGGGCAAGATCGCTCAGTACTAAAATTTCGGCAGACAATTCCCCTGTGCCATTATCAATAATTTCCTGTGCTTCGGCATAAGTAAACCGCCTGTCGGAATTTATAATTGTGCGGCCAAACCATTCCTTATGCACCTTTGCTTTATCATCAATTTCAAAAACAGCCGAGTAGCACAATTTGTCTTCGTTGGGGCGCAACGAGCAAACAAAATTCGACAGTTTTTCGGGCAACATTGGCACAACCCTGTCTACCATGTAGACCGATGTGCCACGCATAAAGGCTTCCTTGTCGATATCAGAACCTGGCTGCACATAATGGCTTACATCAGCAATATGCACCCCTATTTCCCGGTTTCCATTTTCCAGTTTTCGAATCGACAGGGCATCGTCGAAATCTTTAGCATCATCGGGGTCGATAGTAAAAGTAGTTACATCCCGTAAATCGCGCCTTTGCTTTTTGTCATAAGCTGTAATTTTTGTTGAAATTTTTCCTGCCTCTGTCTCAAGCCGTTCAGGAAATCGCAGGGGGAGTTCAAACTCGGCCAGGATTGCGTGCATCTCAGTTTTATGCTCTCCTGCCATTCCGAGTATTTCGATTATTTCGCCAACAGGGTTTTTTGCCCGGTTCGACCATTCACTTATCCGCACAATAGCCCGTTCGCCATGTTTGGCATTTTTCAGGTTCATAGCAGGGATGAAAATATCGAAGGGCATTTTTTTATTATCAGGCACTAAAAAGGCATAATTAGAAGTGCGCTCGATGGTGCCAACAAAGGTTTCGCGTGCTCGTTTGATTATTCCTGTTACCTCGCCCTCGGGTTTTTTCTTCCGCTTTCGGGCAAACAAAAATACCTTGACAATATCGCCATGAAGGGCATCTTTAAGATTTTCGCGACTTACGAAAATATCTTCTAATACATTATCGGAAATTATGTAAGCCGAGCCCCAGGTTGTTACATCAACCTTACCCTCGACATAAGCACTTTTGTATTTATACTGAAATTTTCCGGTCTGAAGTTCATCAAGATAACCTGCACTTTTCAGTTCGTACAACACTGTCGTTATCAACCGGCGGGTCAAATCATCAGTTATGTCGAGCTTTCGGGCAATTTGTTTGTAATTAAAAGTCTGGGCCGGATGAGTACTGACAAAATTTATTATTGATTGTGTTAATTTATTTTTGTTGAATGATGTCTTTTTTCTAATTTTCTTCTTTTTCATTTTTGTTTAGGGTTTAAATGTAGAGACCTTGCATGCAAGGTCTGTATGTTTCAGGCTATTTTCTATCATATCTTTATTTTTTCTTTGTGAAACTCTGGAATTCATTGAGCAACTTTGTGTAATAGCTATTGCACAAAGTTACTCAAATAAGATACAAATAAGCTCAAAGATATAATATCTTATTAAAACGATAACACATCAAAATGAGATTTAGCCGATAAGTGGGAAAAATCAGATTTTATTATTTTTTATTATTTCCCAGTATCCACCTTTGTCTAATCCTTTGCGTTTGATTAATCCTATTGTTTATAATTTGTCAATATTCTTACGAATATTTCTTCCGTTCATATTGATAATTTCGCCCAATTCTCTTGTTGATATATTAGGATCTTATTTCTGATATTCCCCGTAAAAAAGCGGGGCAGGCTGTGTATTTTTTGGCAGAAAATATATAAGGGACAAAAAATGCCACAAATTCACAGATTAAAAGGAATTTACCAGAATAAATTTTCACAAAGCAAACTACC